>JAJYAS010000651.1 GCA_021779415.1 Bacillota bacterium | reverse complement strand
CCCGGTGAAGCCAAAACCTTACTATTACAAGTCACTGTCGGGTGTTCACATGACCACTGTACATTTTGCAGCATGTATAAGGATGTCCCATTTCGCATTGAGCCTATAGAACAAATAGAGGAAGATTTAAGAGAACTTCGCTCCTTGCGTCCTAATGCGGAAAGGGTCTACCTTGTCGGTGGTGACCCCTTTGTGTTAAGCTTTGAACAACTTAGAATAATCGCCATAAAAATCAAAGAATACCTGCCGTGTTGTGAAACTATTTCCATGTATGCTCGGATAACCAATATTAAAGCCAAAACGACAGAAGAACTCAAGGTACTGCGTTCTTTGGGTATCAATCACTTGTATATCGGGATTGAAACCGGTCATGATGAAACGTTAACTCAAATTCATAAAGGAAATACCGCTGACGAAGCTGTTGTACAATGCAAACGACTAGAGGAAGCAGGAATTGCGTACCATGCAATTTATTTGAATGGCTTAGCTGGTCATGGTAAAGGGATCATTAACGCTTTTGAAACTGTTAAATTTTTTAATAAACTTAAGCCCAAAAGTATAGGGATAACGTCCTTGGTCCTAATACCCGGTACCGACTTATATGAACAAAAACTCAAAGGTGAATTTGTTGAAGCCACCGAATTTGAACGAGTTCAAGAAATGAAATACTTCATCGAACATCTGGAAACAAACACCAAAGTCTTGGCTAATCATGTGTCAATGGCTACCCCCATAATTGGTAAAATCCCTGAGGATAGACCGAAGATGCTTAAAGTACTTCAAGACACTCTTGATGATTTTGATGAAGACGAATTAAGGCAATATCGAGAGCAGTTAAGACAGTTGTAAATAAATACGGGCTTTGTAATTGCCAGCAAGGGTTTGTTCTTAGATTCAATAGCAAGATTTAAAAAATAATCAAAAATATGCTATAATATGGAAAAATGGTTTGGTACTTAATGGAAGGCCATGATTATATCGAAAAATCAGAAAGGGGGATTATGTGATGTCCTTACCAGAAGAAAATAAAAAACATACCTACGTCGATTATATAACTTGGCCGGAAAATGAACGATGGGAAATAATTGATGGAGTGCCCTATATGCAGTCTGCTCCAAAATGGCAACATCAAAGCATATCTAGTGAGCTTCACAGACAAATATCAAACTACCTGATTGGTAAACCATGTAGAGTGTTTACATCCCCCTTTGACTTATGCCTAGCAGAAGACACTGAAAATGACGATGAAATTTCAAATATTGTACAACCGGATATTGTTGTAGTATGTGATGAAACTAAACTTAGGAAAACCGGATATTTCGGGGTACCGACTATGATCATTGAAATATCTTCACCATCGACTGCCAGGCAGGACAGGGTAGTCAAGTTCAACAAGTATGAAAAAGCCAGCGTTAAAGAATATTGGATTGTAGAACCGGATGGCAAATATATAAACGTGTTCACCTTACAGGAAAACAAACGTTACGGTCGCCCAGAAGCGTACACTGAGGATGATAAAGTGCATTTGTCTGTTTTTCCAGATTTCACGATCGATTTAAAACCAGTGTTTGAAGGTATAGAAGAAAAAGATACTTGACATTATGACTGGGTGGTTGACTTAGGCCGTTTGACTAAATGTCAGGCGGCCTTTGAGCTGAAAAAGGATCGGACTATGGCAGCGGAGGAACTTATATGGAAATAAAGATCAGAGAAGCAAGCATCAACGATTACGAAGGTTTATGTGAGGTTTATGTCGAACTTGATGAACTCCACAGATTGAATCATCCTGAACTTTTTATTAAACCGGAAGAATATGCAAGGGCAAAAGAGTACATAATGGAAAGCATCGATGATGGAAATAAGGCCCTTTTTGTGGCCGAGGTCGATTCAAAGGTGGTTGCTTATGCAGAATGTAACCTTCAAACGTCTGCTAATTTTCCTGTGATCAAGAAGAGGGAATGGGTACAACTAGATGGTATTGCGGTAAAAAGAGAGTACCATAACCATCATATAGGGTCCTTACTGTTAAAGAGAGTCGTTGAATGGGCTAAAAGTAAAGGTATGAATAGAATTGAATTAAAAGTTTACTCCTTTAATTCGGAAGCCGAAGATTTTTATGTGAGGAAAGGTTTTAAAGAACTAAGTAAAGCAATGTATCTAAACTTATGACAACTGTAGAGGAGGCCCTTATTCGTGAACGTTGTCCTTCAATGTATTCCATGCTATATAACGCAAACGATTAATACTTTAACACAAACAGAAATTTCCGAGGAAAAAATGAGAGATATCATTCATCAGACTCTGCCCCTCTTTCCTCAATTAGACCCACAGGGAACCCCGGCAGAGAACTCAACGATTATTCTTAGAAAAGTCAATGAACTGCTGGGCATCGAAGATCCCTTTCATAAGGCCAAACAGGAGTCCAATGATTTGGCTCTCAAACTTTTACCAGAGTTAAAAGAGAAGATTGCTCAAAGTAATGATCCACTCTTGATGTCTTTGAAAATTGCTGTGGCCGGCAATATTATCGATATGGGCATTCTGAAAGAGTTCGATGTTGAGGGGAGTATTCAGGAGGCCATGGAGAAGGATTTTGCCCGGGATGATTACGCGTCGTTTCAAGAAAAACTAAAAGCAGCTCAGGAAATCTTAATCCTCGGGGATAACAGCGGAGAAATTGCCTTCGATCGGCTATTAGCTGAGCAATTGTCCGAACAAGGTATCCGGGTGACCTATGCAGTTAAGGATCGACCGATTTTGAATGATGCCACGCTCGAAGATGCGGTTCACGTCGGTATGACAGAACAATTCCACGTGATTTCAAATGGCAGCGGTTTTTTAGGTACGGTCCTCAAAGATTGTTCAGAAGAATTCATCCAGGCCTATGAAAAAGCGGATCTAGTGATCAGTAAAGGGCAGGCTAATTATGAGTCTTTAGAGGCTTTTGGCAAAGAAGATAGAAGGCTGTATTTCTTGCTGCGAGCTAAGTGTGAGATTGTAGCGGAGAATTTAGGGGTTAAGCTTGGCCAAATGGTGTTTTGTTGTAGTTAATGAATTTGATTGGAGGAGGTCAGCTATGTCGGGACATAAATTTAATCCTGAGAATCGAAAAAAGCTCACCGGCAAAGAACGTGAGGCAATTTTGCCCCCAGGGCTAGTTTTAAAGGACATTGGGCTTGGATCTGACACTGTATGGGCAGATATTGGGTGTGGTACGGGATTTTTTACAATCCCGCTTGCCAAAGAGGTACAGCAAGTGTA
>JAJYAS010000650.1 GCA_021779415.1 Bacillota bacterium | reverse complement strand
CATTCTTGGCACTAAGAGAGGCCATAATGGTCGACAAACAATTGGAGACTCAATGGTTAAAAATACACGAAAGCCTATTTAAGCGTGTTGAGTCTGACATCAAGGGATCCATGAAGAGAGGGTACTATTGGACAATCGCTATAATTTGCAAAAGACTCCTTGGAAATGTGAAAAGAGGGAGCGGAATACAGAAAACAAGGAAACATTTCATAGGGGATAAATATAATTACTATGCGCTAAATAGGAATTTAGCGCATAGTTGAAAAGACATCAGAAGTGGCTCTTAGTAATAAGGTTAAATCTTTATTTGATTAATTGAATCTCAATCGGTCTAATCGGTCTGCCAACCAACCAATCAAAGTGCTTTAGTAGTGTCTCGCTACTTAATTAGAGAAATGTGACCTTAGGCACATATTGATTCCTATCACAATGGTTTCCGTGGATTGGATGGATTTGTACTAGACCAGACTCTTCAAAGCAATATTCAAACCAAACTTAACCTTAGTTCAGTTGCAAAATGAGCCACACAGAAAAAGATAGTTGATAACTTGTTGAGTGGGAAACAAATTCGGCAGTAGTTCCAATCTACAATAAATAAATTGAAAATGAAATTCGAACAACACTACCACAAATAATAGCCCAATAACTTGATACTCAGAAAATCAAGCTATTGGGCTATTATCGTACTACGCCCCTACGGTAATATATATGCTACTTTACATAATATCTATTATCGGACCCAATAAATTAAATATTAAATACTCCTGTTCGTCATCATCATGTTCACAAAAAAAGCGTCTATTTAAATATCCCCAGCTTATCACTTGTGTTTATGGTTTAGTTTATATTTGTTGCTATGTCCTTTAGCACGACTTTTGCTCTGATCTTCTGTGTTCAATAAAATATCTTCGATCTCAATTTCCGCATAGTCGCCCTCAAGAGTTTTAATACATTGGCAGCAATTATCACATTGCTTTGTTGGATCAAGATCACAAAGATCACATTCGCCACATTGAGTACATGAACGATCTTCTAATACGCATGGTTCACCAAGGTTTTTCAAGTTCCGTTCCCTCCAGGTTAATTTATTCACTACTAAAGAGTTAAAAGATTCCTGGCCCAGAAATTAGCGATCTAGGATTTTCAGCCAGACCTCGAAGTGCAGCATTTGAACGTTGCTCTGCCAAACCCTCATCTAATAATTTGACGGTGTCCTTATAACGTTGTTTGCTACCTAACAGAACGAGTAACAAATCCCCATCGGGTCTTGTGACATAAGATACAAGGCACTCCCCTGCTATAGTGGTAGTACCTGTTTTAATTCCTTGGTCTCCAGGATAAACACCAAGGAGTTCATTCGTGTTTTGCAATTCAGCGTAATGCATAGCGCCCCGAGCGTCTTTCCATTGAACATGGGCACGTGATTCTTTGACATAGTTCATAAGTTGTTCATTTTTGAGAAATAAACAAGCGATTTTGCTAAGATCATTAGCAGTGGTATAGTGATCTTGGTCAGGCATTCCATGAGGATTAGTAAAATGGCTATGTTGACACCCAAGAGTGGCAGCATAATTGTTCATTTCTTCGGCAAAGGCACTGATGGAACCACTTACTTTTACCGCCAGAGCCGCAGCTGCATCATTAGCACTATGCACATAGAGCGCAGTTAAAAGGTCGTGGACAGAGACTTGATCTCCAGGGCTGAGTCCAAGTCGGGAACCATCAATAGAAACTTCTTTTCCTACTGTCACCATATCTGTTTCTTTTAAAGTTTTTAGCACGATAAGTCCAGTGAGAAGTTTTGTTGTACTGGCCGGAGCGCGTTGTATATCAGCATTGCTTGATCTTAAAATTTGAGAGGTGTGCGGATCTATAAGCACATAGCTTTCAGATTGCGCAACTGAAAGTACTGAAGACGATGCTTTTGTATTAGATGTATTTGTATTAGCCTCAGCTAAATCCATGTTCTTACCGAGAGTGGAAATTGTTAAATAGTGAAATCCAGCAAGTAGCAAAATCCCTCCAATTACGGATGAAATTAAGAGTTTCAAACCTGATAAACGTCGCGGAAAATAGTTCAAAGATTTACCCCTCTTTTATATATATATATATGAAGATATAGACAAAGTAGATTGTATATTGGCTTTAATTGTCCAGATTATTAAGCACATTGTGCAAACAAAGTTATTATAACGAATCTTGGAGTTTGATGCAAGTTTAATACGAATACGTCGTGTAGGTTACTCTAATTTACATTTAAGCTTTACACTTTGAGCCAATATTGCCATACCTTCAAAAAAGGATAGGGATTGATCCATTGCCCATTTGGCAATTCAATACCAAGATGAAGGTGATCTGGTGTTGTTATCGCATCTCCGGTATGCCCCATAGTTCCTATGAAATCCCCTGCTTCGATTCGATTCCCTTTTACTAGTGATGGAGAAATCAATTGTAAGTGCGCGTAATAATAATAATTGCCATCATCACCACGTACACCCACTCGCTCTCCCCCCAGCCGATTCCACCCTAATTGTTCGATTTCTCCTCCACAAATACTCATAATGGTAGTCCCTTCTTTTCCAAATAAATCTGTCCCTTCATGCCTTCGTAATCCCCCTTCACGATCCGCACCAAAACTATCTTCAAACCACGTCGTTCCTAACACTGGAAATCGATAAGTATTCGGATGATAAAACGTATAATTACTTAAAATTTCTCTATGACGTCGAACTGTTTTTTGCAGACTGGGTGGGAACGATCCCCAGTTTAAATCAGAGAAAGGAACATGATTACGAAGTTGTTCAATTATTGGTTGGGCATCTCTTTCCGAAAGTGACGAACGTATTGCTAAAAGATCCTCCCAGGAAACTGTTGGCGATTTACGGTTTTCGAGCATACATTTCTCAACCAGTTCGATCGACATTGTATTTAAATAGGGATAGATGTCTGGAGGTACAGGAGGCAGACGGTGAAGCCCTTTCCAGGCCGCTATAGCCGTAAGAAAGAGCAGGCCAATTTGAATAGCTCCTCGTTTAAACCAAGCCGAAGATTTCATGGAAGTTCTCATAGCTCCTCACTCTCCTATGTACTATAATATTAATTATCTTAACGAACATTTGTTTGCACATTAACTCAAGTAATGGTACAATAATCCTGTAAAGATAGGGGTGTGAGAATAAGTATGTACCCAGATTTATCTCAACGTCAAACAATGATTCTAGACTTTATCAAAGAGGAAATAAGCAAAAAGGGATACCCTCCTGC
>JAJYAS010000649.1 GCA_021779415.1 Bacillota bacterium | reverse complement strand
TTCCGATTTCATCAATCAGGCGTGGAATCATTTCCCCTCCGATCTCAATCCCTTTGAGACGGGCAGGACGAACACGTAATGTGGCCCTAGGTTCACCACAGATTTCTGCTGCATTGAGTAACTCGATATCCGCCCCCATTGCTTTTAGGGCGTCTAAGATCCCTGTTCGGGTCGGATTTACGCCGACATTCGGGAGGACTATTTCTCCACGTCCCACTAAACTTCCTAAGACAAGGAAAAAGGCAGCTGATGAAATATCACCTGGGACAGAGACTTCTTGGCCAGTAAGTCGCCCACCCCCATGAACTTTAACCACTGTCCCCTTGCTTTGGACCTCAACTCCGAACGCTCTAAGCATACGTTCGGTATGATCCCTAGAAAGAGCGGGTTCCTCGACTCTCGTTTCTCCGCTCGCTCTTAATCCCGCTAGAATAATGGCAGATTTAACTTGAGCCGAGGCCACAGTTGTACGAAATACTTGCCCCTGTAGATGACCACCGCTCATCGTTAGGGGTGCGAAATCCCCCCCTTGACGCCCCATGATCTGGGCACCCATCTGCTTGAGTGGGTCTGTAACTCGCCTCATCGGACGCGAGCGTAGGGAAGCATCCCCGGTCAGTGTGACAGCAAAAGGGCTGCCGGCCAATGCGCCAAGTATCAACCGCGAAGTCGTCCCCGAATTACCAGCATCAAGTACGTCGGAAGGTTCCTGCCAGGCTTCCATTCCCTCACCACGAATCCAAACCTCTGTCCCCTGTCTCTCCCAGTGGACTCCAAGTTGTTTTAAACACCGAAGCGTGCTTAAACAGTCCTGACCTAATAAGAAATTTGAAACATGAGTTTCTCCGTGAGCCATACCGCCCAAGAGCGCTGCCCTATGGGAAATGGATTTATCGCCCGGAACTTGGATTTCTCCTTCCACGCTGGAAACTGGGTTTATAAACACACTTCGCATTGGTATTAGCCTCCTTAGTCCTAAACTTTTAACTACTTAATATTGATGCATCCCGAACTTCATGAGCTTGGCGAAATGCTTCAGCAATAGACTCTCCGTCTCCTTGCTGTATACACTCTCGCAATTCTCTAAGTTTCTCTTCCCAAAGGGTTAGCCCTCCCAGTATCGCGTCAGCATTTTTCACCATGATTTCCTTCCACATTTCTGGGGAACTATCGGCAATACGCGTTAACTCTCGAAAACTCCTCCCTGCTAACTCCAAGGCCGACACCCCCTCGTTACCAGTCTCCTGCGTTGCTAAGGTTAAGGATACTGCTAACAAATGGGGGATATGACTGACCATGGCCACGTCTGCATCATGATCTATTGGATCTCGAAACACGACCTTGGCTCCAAACCCTTCAATTAATTTCACGAGGGCTTGGACAACATCGCGTGGACAATCAGCCGTTGGAGTTAAGACGTAGGGATATCCGTGAAACAACTCGGAATTAGCAACTTCAAATCCAGACTGTTCCGAACCAGTCATAGGGTGACCCCCTACAAAATGAAAGTCACGGGTACCTTTTTCACCAACCATAGCTGAATTTTTACAAATCTCACTCTTTAGGCTTCCCACATCAGTGACGACCGCTCCCTTAGGAATCTTACCGGCTAATTGATCTAGACCCTTCGTCAATTTATGCAACGGAAGGGCTAAAACAACCAAATCCACCTCTAGAAACTGAGGCATAACGGTCCATCCTGTCTTAATCCACCCACGACGCACGGCTTCATCCAGACTAGCCTTTTCCGGATCAACCGCAAACACTTCCCATCCAGCAAGATGTAAAGCACCTGCCCAAGACCCGCCGATCAGTCCCAAACCAAGGATGCAGGCCTTCGGAACACGAAGGCCTGACCATCCCGGTGTCAAATTCTCCATCACGAACTCACTCCCCCAATTTACGATCTAGGGCGAGAGTAAGCCGAGCTAAATCAGTCATCATACCTTGGAATTTCTCTGGCGTTAAAGACTGTTTTCCATCAGAAACGGCCTTTTCGGGATGTGGATGAACTTCGACTATTAAACCGTCTGCTCCAGCAGCCAGTGCCGCTTTCGCCATGGGGTGAACCAACTGCCAGCGTCCAGTTCCATGACTGGGGTCAACAATGACTGGAAGGTGAGAAAGAGCATGCAGAGCAGGAACCATACTTAAATCAAGCGTGTTCCGAGTATAGCTTTCAAAGGTTCGAATGCCCCGCTCACAGAACATTACCTGGTAATTACCCCCATCCATGATATACTCTGCGGCCATCATCCATTCTTCTAACGTTGCGGACGGTCCTCTTTTAAGAAGGACAGGTTTCCCACACTTAGCCACTGCTTTGAGAAGAATAAAGTTCTGCATATTTCGGGCACCAATTTGGAGAACATCCGAATAATCAGCTACTAATGAAACATCTTGGGCATCAATAACTTCAGTGATTACCAATAGTCCGGTTTCTTCACGGGCTTCGGCCAAATAACGCAATCCCTCTTCTTCTAATCCTTGGAAGGAATAGGGGGACGTGCGCGGTTTAAAGGCACCACCCCTTAAAAAGGTTGCTCCAGCCTCGCGTACAGCATGGGCCGTTTCTAAAATCTGCGCTCTGCTTTCCACCGCACATGGGCCCGCCATAACATGGACATTGCTGCCCCCGATTTCATGTTTCCCTATACGGATAACACTATCCGCGGGGTGAAACTCCCTGCTGACCAATTTGTACGGTGCCAAAATAGGCACCACTTTTTCTACCCACGGCAACGCTTCTAAGTCTAGGGCTTCAATGCGCATGCGGTCTCCAATGGCCCCCATGATCGTTTTCTCGACCCCTTCAGAAAGATGAACTTTGAAACCCTCATCTGTTAACCGTGTGGAAACCTCCTCAACTTGTTCTACTGTCGCACCCTTTTTCAAAACAATAATCATTTTTACCGGCCCCTTTCTACCATCCTACATTATTCTCACTGTCTCCCCGTCTAAAAAGGTACAAAAAAGCACCCTGAATAGAGGGTGCCATGACTCCTAATCGCTCCCATCCTACTATCCTACTCTTTTCCTTTAGCGAGTCCTTCAACGCGAAACACCCACTGAACTACCCGGCCACCATCCTACATAAGCTTTGCCAAACAAAGCTTGCCCTACATCACGGGGTTGAAGACTAAATTTAAACTATCTTACCATAGAAAGGGCTATCCTCACAACCCCTACAACACAATTATATTTCTCGACCCACTGCTTTGGCCACGGGCTCTGCCCTTTCCATAAGTTCCGCAAAATGTTCAAAG
>JAJYAS010000648.1 GCA_021779415.1 Bacillota bacterium | reverse complement strand
CTTAATAACTTTGCCGTCCACGGTAATATCGCGAGATCCGTAAGCAAAGTGCCCAAAGCTTACATGGAAGGCTACTGTTCCAGGACGTATCCCTTGAACCAATTTCACTTTCGCGACCATCTGAATTTCGCCTTGAGGTCCGAGCTTCCAGACTCCATCTGGGTTCGTTGCCGATAGAAGGCGAACTTTATCCCCATCTTTGATTCCCAGCTTTTCCCCATCAACGGCATTCATCATGATACTGTTTTCTTTCTCCAACGCTAACAACCAGTAGTTTCCAGCCGTTCTGGACTTTGTGTGTTGAATCGGGCGATAGGTAATTAAGCTAAACGGATAGCCATCTTTTTCATCGGTCAGTAATTTACCAGTGCAGTCCGTAGGACCAGGTACATAAGCAGCATGAGGAATAAAACTCTTACCCGTCATGGTATTTTTGGTCTTAGCGGTCTTCTCTTGGTAGATATTAATGAGTGATCCATACTTGTTCTTCAGTTTTTCTCCATCGTAGGTGTCTGAATCATCTTGGAAGCGTCCGCCTCGGTTTAGAACATAAATTACCTTTTTCCAATTAGCAGCCCCACAAGCTTCTTTCCATCGCTGTGGATCAAAAATCGATTTTGGAAGATGCTTCCGAGCCGCTAGGAAAATCTTCTCTTCCTCTTCGTTGGCCTCTGGAACTGGTTTTCCATCCGTCGCCACATTAGCAACTTGTTTCAAGTAGAGGTGGTCTTGATGGGTTAGCGGAACTCCTTTTTCAAAACCATTTGGACCAAAACCAGGTAAATTCATCTTCTCAGCGAGTCCTAGAAGGAAGCTCTCAAAACTCATCGGCATTTCCTGTCCATAGACTTTCGCATTATCTGTGAGTGGCGGCGCGGCAGGCTGGCGTACCGGTTGGGTTTTATGAGGAATACTCGGATGGCCCCCTTGAAATTCCCATCGTTCCAGATACGTAAGGTCTGGAATAATGTAATCCGCAAAGGTCGACGTCTCGCCCACGGTAATATCAAACGTTACAAACAACGGGACTTTCTTAACATCTGTTATTATATCAACCAAAAGAACTGCTGCTGGCAACGTGTAAATGGGTGACCCCATATAAAGGAATAACGCTTTGCAGGGATAAGGGTAAGCATCTCCCATAGAAGGAAGAACCTCCTGGTAGACATCACTCGCTAAGGGGAACCAAGGACGTTTCGCTGGATACCCGCTAAAGATGGTCGTATCTTCGTATTTCACATTGTGCCGAATACAAGAGATCCCGAAGTCTGGCAATTTGCCCGGTTGGTTGCCAATGTTATAGACCTGTCCTTCTTTTGCACCAGCAGGACTGTAGTCGGATTTTTTAATAAATCCTCCCTTATAGTCAAAATTTCCATTCAAAACATTAAGCGTAAACCAGGCATAGTTATTATAGAAGCCATTCGTATGCTGGGAAGGCCCACGATGGATATCGACCACCGCTTTTTTGCCATGGCTCGTAAATTCCTTAGCCAGAGTTTCAATGTCCTCAGCTACTACCCCTGCTAGCTCCGCCCATTCTGCAGTGGTTTTTCGGCTGGCTTCCTCTTTCAGAATCACCAAAGCGCTCTTAACTTTAATCCCATTGATTTCAGTGTCTACGAGTAAATCTCCAGTTACCGCCTCGGTCTCACTATTGGGATCAAACATAACCGGTTTGCCGTCTTTAAAGGCTACGAACAGTTCATCTTCATACTCCAGGCCCTCTTTGGTGGTCTTCTTAACTTTAGTACCACCGATTTCATGCGCTCGTAAAAATGCGCCAGGTTTTCCGTTTTCAATCTTTACAAGCCAAGCACCATTGGACCAAGTTGGTTCTCCAGCCGCTTTAGCAGCTGCCTTATTAGCACACGCTAGAAATTTAGCATCATAGCGTTGGTTTTCGATGATCCAGCGAATCATTCCCATAGCAATTCCGGCATCTTCTCCCGGTTTAGCCGGCAGCCATTTCCACGCTTTGGAGGCAAGTTTCGAGAAACGTGGATCAATACAGACAAACTTGAGACGCCCGGATGAAAGACCGTCCATAATACGTGAAGTCTGAAGCGGTGGCCCATAATTCGCTTCAAAGTGGTTTGCTCCAACAAACAGAATAAATTCCGCCCCTGTATACTCTCCCTGCCAGTAGAATTTACTTCCTCCTGTCCAGGACATCGCATTCTTTGCTGCATCATATTGCCATTGTTCACTCATGGCTTTACCTGTGAAGTAAAGAGAACCTTGGCATACCGTTGTATGACCGTGGGCATTGGTGGAACCCATCCCTCCAATGGCAAAACGCTTCAGTAAATCTGCACGTCCATCCTTTAAACGACCCCATTGAAAAACGAATTGGTTATTTTTCGGGCCAAAGTCCGGATGTTCTGGATCAATCAATTTATCCATATGCTCTTTGAATTTTTCCTTAAATCCATTAACGAGCTGTTGCTTATTATCTTTGTCTTTCTCGGCGAGGATTTTCGCGATCTCTGCGGACATCTCTTTCCCAAGTTTGGCATCTTTCACCGCGCGGATCTGATTGAGGCCCTCCACTACGCGGTCTTCCTCTCCAGCTACATTGGCAAAGAGTTTGCCTCCGTTACTAATCTCCTCTAGAGCTTGCTCAAACGGAATGCCAACCCATTTGTTTTCTCCTCGCTTGCCAACCCGTTTTAGAACCTTACGAATCCGGTAAGGGTCATAATAGGCCTGGAGTCCAGCCTGCCCTTTCGGACAGATAGCCGCATCCACTTTACTGATCGTGTCTTTGTAGCCCGATGAATATGGTAAATGGGGATAGAGATTCCACGGGGAATAGGGACTTCCTTCAATTTTCAGAGGCATCCCCTCACCAGATTTTACTTTAATAGGGCAACCGGTATTACACTGTAAGCAAGAGGAAGTAATGATAGATTCTGGATTGTTAAATCCGTACTCCCGACCCTCTTCAAGAGTGCCGGCATTTGCACGCCTCCCCATATCTAATAGCAAGGGACTACCGCCCACAAACGCTGCGCCTGTAGCGACTGTAGCTCCCGTTAAGAATGTTCTTCTACTAATCTTCCTTTTGGTAATTATTTGCTCTAGTCCGTCCGTTTCTTTCTTACTCATCGTTGTACCTCCTTTTCTTAAACGTTGACTGCTTTATTCGATTTTGTTGAACCCTCAGTATGGTCAACCAAGACTTTGGGAATCAACCAAGAAATTGCTAAAACGACAGTGGCCAAGAGTCCAACTGCAACCAACCATTCTACGATCGACGGTGTATAGCT
>JAJYAS010000647.1 GCA_021779415.1 Bacillota bacterium | reverse complement strand
TATTTTAATCTAAGCTGACTATCAATTTTATTATACCATTCATCCCTCTGCTAACCTAACCATCTGTACAGGTTGACATTGTTAACGCATGACTTTTTCCGTGTAATAAGCAATGGCTATTGATCCTGGACCTACATGTAATCCAATAACTGGCCCTATATCCATGATATCTATAGTTATTTTAAGCTTAGCTTGAATTTCGTTTTTAAGTTCAGTCGCCTCATTTAAACAATGGATATGGAGAACAACAACTTCTCCCAGCCCAAATGTATGGATATCCTGTAACATTCGTTCCACCATTGCCGACACGGCATTCTTCTTGGTTCTTACCTTTGTGAGGATATTAGTTTTGCCATTATCTACCGTCAAGATTGGAATAATTTTAAAAAGATTTCCAATTAGAGCACTCGCTCCGCCAATTCTGCCGCCCTTTTTTAAGTATTCAAGATTCTCGGGTATAAATAAAAAACGACTTCTCTTAATATTAGCTAAGGCTGCTTCTTTAACCTGCTCCAATGTCTGTCCCGCTTTTGCCGCTCTTGCAGCTTGTATAACAGCAAAGCCAAGTTGCATACAGTTCGACCTTGAATCTACAATCTCGATCTGAGCATTCTCGTACTTTTCCAAAACCATTTCTTTGGCGAGTTGTCCTGCCGATAGCGTCCCGCTCATTTCTGAAGACAAGAAAATGCAACATAAACTGTCGCCCTTCTCAATGACACTCATCATTTCATCATACATTTCCCCAACAGAAGGCTGTGATGAAGTCGGGATTCCCTTTTCAGCCATCATTTTGTAAAAAGTCTCATTATCAATATCCGTTTCTCTCATACTTTCATGACCAAAGGATAGATTTAAGGATACCATCCTTATCTTGTACTTTTCTCTGAGAGGCGTTCCTAAGTAGCTCGTGCTATCCGTCATAATTTGTACTGCCATATGTTAGTCTCTCTTTCAGTGACATTTCTCACAATGTCTAATAATGTCTGACAATCTTTAGTCAACTAGGCACAAATTCATTATAACCTTAAACCTTTCCGACTGCACATTATTTATAAGAGGCAAAATCAGGTATTTTCGTTAAAACTATAAAATACGACAAAAGACCCCGTTAATACGGAATACATTCCGCATACGGGGCCTTTTGCTGATAAAGTCTACTTGGCTTCTTCTGTGGTTGGCTCATCGGGTATCAGCGCATTTTCAATGAGAGTGCTGAGATGATGCATCTTCATACCTAGTTTGTAGAATTTATTCATGTCATTAAACTGGTCAATACAGTTATGACAAGGAATACATCCTATCTTCGCACCAGTGGCCACTAATTGATCAACTTTTGGTTTGGCTTTAGCCATACGTTGCTGTTTGGTTGCAGCAACGGCTAGCGCTCCGCCACCAGCTCCGCAACAAATGTTATACTTGCCTTCTGGATTCATTTCGCGATAATCCTCGACGACTTGTTTGATAACATAGCGTTGTGGCTCATAGACGCCTTCTTTTCGAACCGTATTACAAGGATCGTGAAGGGTTACTGGGAGCGGATTTTTGCTCTTATCCACCTTTAGTCTGCCTTCTTTAATCCACTCTGCATACTTCTCTACGATATGGCGTACTGGGAATTGTTTGCCTTTCCAGAAGCTGCGTTGAAACATTCTGCAAGAGCGGAAAGCGTGACCACATTCTGTAACAACTAGTTCTTTGGCATTTAAGCGCTCAACCTCTTCAAAGAGTGGGCGTGAGATTTCTTGAAACTCATCATTTTTTCCGGTAAAGAGACAGATGTTGGTTGCATCCCAACGTTTACTGCTTAGTGTGTAATTTACTTTGGCAGCAGTGAAAATGTGTAGAATAGTTTGCAGTTCATGCGGATAATGTTTAACTTCTCGTGCATTAAAGCCAAACAAGAAATCAGCATCTTGCTTGTCAATGGGAATTTTAATAGTAGGATCGTTCATTTCTTTCTGAAGTTCCTCTTCAAGCCATTCAAGAGTCTCATCATAATCGATCTGTTCGACAGCCATCTGGTTACCTGTACGGATATGGTCGTCAGCAATAATCTGTAAATGACCCGGGGGGACCGGTGTTTTTCCTCGGAATGCTCTGGTTATCGCTGCAATATTGACACCCATCGGACACTCCACTGTACAACGTTCACACATATTGCAATTCCAGACGAAAGGATCATTTTCCACTTCTTCACGCATACCAAGTGCCACTTTGCGAATGAATTTACGCGGATCATTATCCTCGACAAGATCACTATACTTACAGCCAGCGGTACACATACCACAGGTAAGGCAGTTGGAAAAATCATATCCTTTTAATAACCCGGCAACTTCCTCGCGCAGGGTTGGATCTAAGTCTTTAACTCTAATGGGTTCAGCCATTCTTACTATCACCTCCGACTTGATTAGTATTCACTAGGAAGTTCTTTTAATTGAGCCATGGAAAAGACCGGGCCGTCTTTGCAGACGTATTCCGTGCCGATATTGCAACGCCCGCAGATTCCCAAGCCGCACTTCATACGCATTTCTAAAGAAGTGTAAATTCGCTCAGGAGGGAAGTTGAGTTTCTCCAAGACTGGTAAGGTAAATTTAATCATGGCCGGGGGTCCGCACACGACAGCATAGGTGTTCACCGAAGAAGGAGCTATTTGTTCTGTAATGCTAGGAATAAAGCCCACGTGTTTATTCCAACCTTCTGCCGGTCTGTCAATGGTGGTGACTAAATTAATGTTGGGATTGTTTTCCCACTCGGCTAATTCTTCCTTGTAGAGCAATAAGCCAGGGTTTCTGGCACCGTAAATAACCGTAATATCTCCATAGTCACCACGATGTTTGGGATCGAGCATATATTTAGCTAATGAACGCAGCGTCGTAAACGCAAAACCTCCACCAATTATAACAATATTTTTTCCTTTAAACTCTTCGATGGGATAGTAATTTCCCATGGGTCCACGGACGCCGACCATGGTACCTTCTTCCATCAGGTGTAAGGCATTCGAGACACAGCCTACTTTAGCCACCGAAAACTTCAGAATTCCAGGTTCTGTCGGAGAGGTTGCAATTCCAAAGGGAGCCTCACCATGACCATAGGCACTAAGTTCGGCAAACTGACCCGGCATGTATTTAAAGTTTTCTTCATCTTGTTTGTTGAGAAACTCTAAAGTAAAGGTATTGATCAGCTTGTCTTCAGTTTCTACTAAATTTTTAACTAGTTTCATTGTTATCGGGATATAAGGATTCTGTTGCATCATTCCACCACCAATTCTGCTTTG
>JAJYAS010000646.1 GCA_021779415.1 Bacillota bacterium | reverse complement strand
TAGAATAATCGAAACGACGGTAATATTCTCAAATTTATACTTAGTCATAATCATGATCGCTACAATAGGGGCTAAGGACATAGCAATGATCGTGGTTAATGAATAATAGCCCATTCCTTCCCCGCTTCGCTTTATCGGTACTATATCCGAAATTGCCGTTGCCAAAGACGCAGAAATCATTCCCCAACCAATTCCTTGAACGAGGCGGATAAGTATAATGCCAATTACAGAAACCCAAATATAAGAAATAGTGCTGATAGCCATGATAATAATGCCTATTAGGCCGATAAGCTTTTTACTAAGTGTATCAACCGCATTTCCGGTTACTAATCTAAATATTAGTGAAGAAATGGAAAACACGCTTATAACGAGACTTGCCTGGAAATTACTACCGCCGATTTGCTTTGTATAAGCTGGCAGAGTAGGCACTAACATATAAAAGCCTAAATAGACACATAAATTTGCTAATAGTAAAACGATGTAGCTTTTAGACCAAAGTCTTATTAAAGTCTGTGATTCTTTTCCTTGCAAGTTTTTTCTCTCCTAATACTTTATTGCAGATTTAACGAAATGTTTGTTACTGCGTTTTCAATATTTTGGTTCATTTTACTAAGGACTTCGTGAAAGATTTGTAATTTTTCGGTCGAAATATCATCCAATATCCTTAGAAAAGCGGCTTCGATAACTGGAGTTAACTGTTTTTTTAGTACCTTCCCTTTATCAGTTATAAGGATCAGAAACGCTCGTCTGTCTTCTTGGCTTACCCGCCGTCTAACTAATTGCTTTCTTTCCAAGATATCCAATATCCTGACAAGAGTAGTTGGATCTTTGTCAACAAGTACGGATAATTGTTTTTGGTTTACAGCCTGCTGCTCCGGTAGCTTTGCCAATATCGTCCATTGTTCTAAGGTAATATCATATTCTTCAAGCTGTAGACTTAAATATCGGATCATTTTTCTATTTGAGTATGTAGAAAAGTAACCAATAGTCTCATCATAATTCGTTGACATTAATATTTCACACCCTCCTATATTCTAAGCCAATCCCAAAATAGATGATGTGCATATTATATGTATAGCAACTAATATTGTCAACATTGGTTCTCTCAAGAATATGGTGGTACGCTTTTTGGGTTGCAGCGAACAATAAAGAGATATTTTCCATCACTCGGCGTTATTTATCAGTTTGTCCGGGATGTTATGTTAATTCCTGTTCAGTAAGCTTACCGAGAAGGGCCGTCAAAACTCTTTACTCCCATGTCTCTGAAGATAAAGAAGCCATCTTGTAATCATGAGACGGCTTTCTATTTTTATCATCATTTTTCCTACTTTATAAAAAGTAAGCATATTTCAGGGTCTTTCAAACCACTCTTCGAGTCGTAATCCCTGCTATTTATCGTCTCACGAATTCCGTCAAACCTTAGCCTGCGCTGCCGGTATGCTTTGATTGATATTACTATTCCTCTGACAGCATTTATTTTGCTAGGTTCAATTTCTCACTGGAATAAATTGATTTAATCCTTCTTCCAAATTGGGACATCAAAAATTTAAGTTATTTCAGAAGTTTCAAACTTATCTATCTTCCAAGTTCCCTTCTCCTTTTTCACTATTAGCGTATATGCAATGCTAAAAGGAGTTCCTTTGCTAATTCTATTTTTCTTAGTATTTTTTTTGTTTAGTTCTTTAAAGTATTTGTTGTCAGCACTTACTACGCAGGTGCTCACGTTATAAACTACCACAGCTTGCTCCTGGTCCACATTAAAAGTAACCGAGAGAAACTCACAATCTTCATACTTGGATTTAATCTTGTTTTCGTTAAATAGTTTTATAGTACTTTGCTCATCATTCTTCTTGATGAGCTCTATCAGGTGGTCCACTGTATAAAGATGATACTCCGCCCTACCATCCAAGTGCTCAAAATCGCGGTCGTTTAAGGCTTTTGCAAAATCCCTAGACAGCCCCTTTATTACTTGTTCGTCCGCTGTATCGTCCGTTAAAGTCACTGCCCCGCTGTCAACCTTACCGCAGTTGTCATTTATAGTCCCATCCGAAACGGGCAGAGATTCTTGGATTACTTCCAAGACCTTTTGCATAATATTTAGCTTGTTCATTTTTCTCCTTCTTTCACGGCCTCTTCAAGAAACTCAAGCCAATATATCTTATGAACGATAGGAGAATTCGGAACTTGGGCAAGATCCGCTTTGAGTTTATTTCACGATCCCGGCTTGTTAAGCCTACCAAAGTCTTCGGTATCTATTTATTGGGAGGTTATGTCATGACTGACGAAAAAATTGTTATCCAGATTTCAAAACTACTACTATGCCTCTTTGATCACTGCTTTCGGAGAATTAATATCTATTATACCTGCATCCTCAAGGAACACCTTAGTTGTCTTCCAAGCAAGCTCATAGGTGAATTCAAATCTCTGAATAAATCCATCGCGGACCACATCACTAACACCTTGCTTGTTAAACTCTTTATCTGCTTCTTTAAGCCTTTGAAGTGCATTATTAAAATTACTGAGTTTAGCTTCCAGCTTACTTCACATACGCACTAAGATATATCCAATTATTAGTATTCTCGTGTCAACAGTGATTGCGGATTAAGGGCAGCCAGCTGATCTTGAAACTGTTTCATAGAAGGTGGTATAACCTCTCCAAGTTTGTTTGAAAAGGATTTACTAAGAATTGATCCGTAAATAGGGAAGCCCAACATTTACTGATATGCTGCAAGAGAACTTAGTATTCAATTTCTTTTTTTATCCATTTCTTTGACCTGCTGTTTCGCGGCTGGAGACAATGCATCTGCTAGGTAATTACGATCGATTCCCTTCATTTCCTGATATTCCTGTTTAATTCTTTCATTGGCCCCGTCGATCTCAACCTTCAGTTCTCTGGCGGATAATAAGGCACATCCTGCCCCCCTGATAATAATCTGCTGTAAACCGTCTGACGTTGCAACGGTAATATTGTATTGTTTCTGATGATCATGGGCAAATTTTTCAATATACTGGTCCGCCGTTTGTGCCTCCCTGGTATATACCATATAGATATTATGATAATCGATGACTTCCTCAAAATGCCCTTGAACACGGTAAGCATCAAACACAACGATAATCTGACCTTCTCGAATCCCCTGATAATTACTTAGAGTATCCAGCAATTTCATTCTGGCACCCTCCATATTGTCATCGACAAGCTCTTTCAGCTCAGGCCAGGCGTGGATAATATTATAGCCGTCCACAAGGAGATACTCTTCTTTGATTTCTTTCTCTCTGC
>JAJYAS010000645.1 GCA_021779415.1 Bacillota bacterium | reverse complement strand
AGATGCTTGTTGTTGAGGGGTTAAATGTTCCCCGGTAAATCCAATATGTTCTATGCTAATAGAATTAATATTATGGTCCATTTCAGCATAGGCCATCTCATTGGTGTCCACATATTGGTGAACAGTGCCATCTTTATCTACTGAAAAGTGAGCACTAACTATAGCACTTGGATTTTGGAACCAAGAATCAGTTCCGCTTTGGGTGCTGCTTTGAGCTACGTGAATTACTATAAACTTGTGTTGGATGGCCTGAGTTGAATAGTTCTTGACATTACAGCCAATCCACTTTGCTTTGGGATAACGAGCCATTTTTACCTTTTGATTGCTTCTTCGTCATCTAGTGCGAGTTGCCTATTCGATAAAACTGTCATCGTCGGGGTTACCGTAAATTGATTCTTCCACTGAAGGAGTGGAAGAATCAAGCATATTGGGATCTCTGGGGTCTGGATCAGGTAGGGCATAACCTGGTATTTCAATGGTTTGAGCCTTGAAAGATACAATTTTTGTTACTACTTTTAATAGAAATTTCCAAGCAATATTATTTCTAGTAACAAACAAAGTATTGGTATTAGAGGCACTAATATTCTTTTTTATACCTTTGTTTGACCTAAATGTATTAACAGCAACTGCTTTAAATTGACGAAATAGAGTTTGTATTCTAGTTGATGCAATTGTATAGGTAATTCCTGAAGTGATTCCTCTTCTTCTGGTAGCTGCTCTAGTAATGGTGGCTGAAACTACTTGTGCCGCTTTTGGAGTTTTTGACGCTTTTTTATTAAATTTTATAGATGAAATAATATTAGCTCTAATAGTAGTATTCTTTTGTTTTGAAAGTCTATTAGTTAAAATTCCTATAACTTTAAGAATTGCATATTTAACCTTAATAAGATTAATTCCCTGTATGTTTTCTGTCTTAGGAAACCACCCTTTTTGTTTATTTACTCGGTTACTTTGTATCTCATTTGCTTTAATATTAGTTGCTTTAGTTTTATTAAGTTTATTACTATTAATAAAATTACTTCGTACATTCTTTGATAATGCTTTAGAAGTTCTAGTTGTACGAATTAAAGCAATGTCAATTAAACGGAAGAAAGTCCTCTCTCGGTCTCTAACTTTTTGTATATAAATAGATTTAATACTCTTTGTTATTGACTTATTTATTTTCGATATTTGAACCTGCGTAGATTTTATCAACCTAACAAGATTTTTTATATCTTTAATTGTACTAATATTAATATTAGCAACCTGAGGACCTCTCCCACGAGTGATTAAGCGTGCCAATAAGGAAGGGTTGACCAATAAAGCACGTAGATTTTTAAATATGCTTTTAAAAGACCTGCTAGTAAAGATATTCAAAATTGATATAGCTTTTGTATAATGTTTGCTATTGCTTGGGACAAAGTAATAGGCATTTCGGTTGCTGTATGGTACAGTAACCTGGGTATTAGGTTTTGCAAGATCCATCTAATTATTAAATACCAAACGAGTATCTATTACAAAATTAATTCTCATTAGTTATAAATTCATTTGTATATTATCTTTTAATATTCCAGTGGATATTGGAATAAACTAGAACACCAGCAGGCACTTCAGCTGTAGCTGGTATGAAATGGAATCCATTCCACAAAAGTACTCTCCACCCATTAGCTTCAGCTATTTTAGCTTGAGTTGGGTTATGAAGCATTGTTAAGTGGGCATTAGAAATCTGTGTAGGAGTAGGGTCTAATGTAGGAACTTGTATTTCTTGAGTAATATTTCGTAAGAAAGTGGCTACTCCCAAACTTTCCAGCTCTCTAAGCGAAACAAGAGAAGGATCACCAGGTTTACCCATAGAAGAGCAAATAATTTGGGGAGTAATTTCTACAATAAGTGCAGCATGTACTCCAGTACCAGGACCAAAGACTACAATATCCCCAGGGAGTGCTTCTTTAAGAGTAATCTTTTTGCCGTGAGAAAGAAGAGTTCCAGTATTGTGCACCGCAAACCCTTCCGCAAAATATGTTCCCTCGGAAGTCTGAATGCTTTGTACTTCTCGTTCCCCAACGGACACAACAGAGACAACGCGTGCCGGGTGCTTTTTCTGAATGTGACCACCAGTCATCTCAAAATTCGCTATAAGGCGTTCTGCCCTAATGGTTCCGATGAATGAGGCGGCTTGACTGAAGCCCCCTCGCGTTGTTAGGTCTGCCCGTTTTTGTAAACCGTCTCGGCTTATCACCCTGCGGTTCCAGTCGCCATATTTACGAGCAAGAATTTCGATTTTTTCTTCGATGGGACCTAGAACCTGGGTAATTCCGATACCATTAGTTCGCCCGCCACGAATTCCACGATTTATGGTCCACCCCTCACCATCAAAAATACCCGCAAGCCACCCGGCGTCATAGGAGCGATCTGATTCCCAGGGGATGAATGGACGCACTAATTCGGGACTGTTCATTAAATCTGCGGCCTTGGTCCAATTGTGTAATCCAAGTTTCCCTGCTCCAGGAGAAAACGATTTTGCCGACAGCCACGGATGGTCGGCAGAACACACGAAAGACTCACCAGTATCAATCGTTACTTCTACACAATCCTTAACGGATGGGAAAGAGGCAACAACCGTTGCTCTTTTTATCGTCCTCCCAATTAGTGGGTCACTGGCTGTTTCTTCAAACGCCCACAACTCATCCCCAGCCTCTATGTTCCCGGCTGGAACCCATCTAAGATCGGACGTAAGGACCCTGGTATCGGGTGAAAAGCAATAGCCTTCACCATCATAGTTTAGCCCATTGGGATCTGGGGCCTTAGACCAAGAATAGCAGCAGGTTACCCAAGCAGAACAATCTCCTTGCCAAGGGAGAACACCAGGCTTGTGTACACCCTCCATACGGGTAGGGCCTTCAGTATACGTAAATTTGGAGTGGTTGGTTACTCCCCACTTACCCCATCTTACTATTTGATCACGGACATCAGTCATTATTTACCTCTTTACACCTACTTAACCTATATTTACCCTTCTGCACTTACTTAATTTATTAAAAAATACAGTGAATATTTACTAACTTTAGTTATATAGAATTATATTTGGGGTTTATTTAATATCACTCGCTCCCCCACTGAAGCGAACCCCAACCGGCGAGCATCTACGCCCCCATGAAGATGAAGAAGTTGGAGTTGGTCTTTGGCGTTGGCGCAATGGCGATGCCGTATGGGGAACTCCCCACAGCCAATGCCGAGCCGACTGTTGTAAAGGTGCTGAGGTCGATCTTGGAGACGGTGTTGGCAGCGTAGTTCGTAACGTAG
>JAJYAS010000021.1 GCA_021779415.1 Bacillota bacterium | reverse complement strand
GAACCCATTTACGTTCACGTCCGCCAAGATGCCAGCTATTCCAGGTAAAATGTTCTCCAGCCGGATCACTTTCGATACAAGCTACTGGCGAAAGAATCACGCCTCCGCGTATATTTACATCATAAAGTTCATCTTTGCGCTTAGCCAATGCTTCATCTAGCAAGCCCGGCATACTTGCAGCCCAAGCAAACTCTATCCAATCCCCGCTACGAATTACTTTAACTGCTTCATCTGCTGAGACACACTTTTTTCTATACTCCTCCATATACATTGGTACATCCCCCTTTTGCTCTTCAACCCAATTATCTATCTTTTTAAAAACGTTATAATTACATGTTGTAAGCGAAAAATGCAGCAAATGTTATCTCAGGACGTAAAAATGTAGACGTAGTTATCTTAAGATTTAACGTTCTACAATTAATGCGATACCCTGGCCGCCACCAATGCAGAGTGTTGCCAACCCGCGATGTGCATTGCTACGTTTCATTTCATGAAGTAATGACACGAGAATACGTGTCCCAGAAGCTCCAACAGGGTGACCTAGAGCAATCGCCCCACCATTGATATTCGTCTTAGCCATATCGAGTTTTAACTCTTGAGCGACTCTCAAAGTTTGGGAAGCAAATGCTTCGTTCGCTTCCACGACATCGATATCTTCAATTTTCAATCCAGCTTTTTCTAATGCTTTTCGGCTTGCAGGGATAGGACCAGTCCCCATGATTTTTGGATCTACACCGGCTGAAGCCCAAGATTTGATCGTTGCCAACGGTGTTAAGCCTAGTTCCGCCGCTTTTTCTTTCGCCATGATAACAAGGGCGGCAGCTCCGTCATTAATCCCCGAAGCATTTGCAGCAGTAACTGTTCCATCCTTTTTAAAGGCTGGTCGTAGTTTGGCAACGGATTCATAGGTAGCTCCAAAACGAGGGAATTCGTCCTGAGAAACAACCACAGGATCGCCTTTGCGTTGGGGAATGGACACAGGTACTATCTCTTCAATAAACTTACCGGCTTTAGTGGCAACTTCGCAACGATTTTGACTAGCCACTGAATAACGATCTTGTTCCTCGCGTGAAATTCCAAATTGTTCTGCGATGTTTTCTGCTGTAATGCCCATGTGAATCTTGTCAAAGGCATCGGTTAAGCCATCGTTAATCATGGAATCGACGATGGTATCATTGCCCATTCTAATGCCTGTACGCGCATTGTTAAGTACATAAGGAGCAAGAGACATACTCTCCATTCCACCGGCTACTACAATATCAGCATCCCCTACCATAATGGTCTGAGCGGCACAAACGATTGTTTTCAGTCCGGATCCGCATACTTTATTCAGTGTCCACGAGGGTACTTCTTGAGGAATCCCAGCCTTAATTGACGCTTGGCGAGCAGGGTTCTGACCTAGTCCAGCCTGTAGAACGTTACCCATGATAACCTCATCAACTTGGTCAGGGCTAATCCCCGCTCTATTAATTGCTTCTTTAATGACCAAAGCACCTAGTTCTGCCGCTGGCTGTTTTCCTAGAGCACCGCAAAAAGAACCAACAGGGGTACGAACTGCACTCACGATAACAACGTCTCTCATCAAAGTCCTCTCCTTCTGTAACGATAAATAGTCCAAAGTTCCCATTTTTTAGCGAAGCACCTCTGTTAGGCGCTTCGCTAATACTTCATCTTATCTTTTATTTAAGAATATTTGCTGCAATGACAACGCGTTGGATCTCATTCGTTCCTTCGTAAATCTGTGTAATTTTGGCATCCCGCATCATCCGTTCAACCGGATAATCACGCGTATATCCATAACCCCCGAAGAGTTGAACCGCCATAGTGGTTACATCCATAGCCGTATCGGAAGCAAACAGTTTAGCCATCGCAGAAGCTTTGCTGACCGGCTTATGTTGAGAAGCAATATAAGCAGCTTGATAGACTAGGAGACGGGCAGCTTCGATTTGTGTTGCCATGTCAGCCAGTTTAAATTGCGTGTTTTGGAGCTCAGAAATTGGCTTGCCGAACTGTACTCTTTCTTTAGTATATTTAACTGCTTGCTCATATGCACCTTGCGCAATTCCTAATGCTTGGGAAGCGATGCCGATTCGACCGAAGTCGAGAGTTTGCATGGCAATTTTAAAACCTTGCCCTTCTTGACCGAGCAGGTTTTCTGCAGGAACGCGGACATCTTCAAAAACAAGTTCATAGGTAGCTGAAGAACGAATTCCCATCTTTTTCTCTTTTTTGCCGAACGAGAAGCCCGGCATTCCTTTTTCAAGAATAAAGGCGGAAATTCCACGATTTCCTTTGCTCTTATCCATTTGAGCAGTGACAACATACGTGTCAGCATAGTAACCATTCGTAATAAAGATTTTACTGCCGTTTAAGATGTAATCATTGCCATCACGAACAGCCGTTGTCCGAGTACCTGAAGCATCGGAACCAGCCATGGGCTCGGTCAAACCGAAAGCACCAAGTTTTTCACCAGTAGCCAACGGAACTAAATATTTTTTCTTTTGCGCTTCGGTCCCAAACATATTGATTGGATTTGCACACAAACTAGCATGGGCAGAAATGGTTACGCCGACAGAAGCATCGACGCGAGAAAGTTCTTCGACAGTGATAGCATATGAGATGTAGTCCGCCCCAACACCGCCGTACTCTTCAGGAAATGTAACTCCTGCCAGGCCTAGCTCGCCAGCTTTTTTCCATATATCTACAGAAAACTCTTCGCTTTCATCGCGTTCTTCCGCTCCTGGGCCACATTCCTTCTCAGCAAAATCTCGAACCATTTTACGCATCATGATATGATCTTCAGTTAAATCAAAAATCATTTAAAATCAATCCTCTCTTTATTAACATCTATAAAATAATTCTTTAATATACTCAATAACACACAAACGTCGATACAGAAATTATCGTCCTTTAAATACAGCTTTGCGTTTTTCCACAAAGGCAGTACATCCCTCAGTTTGATCCTCTGTGCTGAAGGTCAGAGCAAATACCTCTGCTTCGTAGGCTTGCGCACTGTCTAAATCCATGTTTGTACCTCGTTGGATGGCGCTTTTACTGAGCTGAACTGCCGCGGGGGCTCGTCCCGCAATTCGTTTGGCAAGCTTTTGGGCTTCTTCCATGAGAGTATCTAAGGTATAGACCCGATTCACTAACCCTATACGATAGGCCTCTTGGGCATCTATGATATCACCGGTAAAGAGAATTTCGCTCGCCAATCCTGTACCAACTAGGCGGGGTAACCGCTGTGTGCCACCAAATCCAGCCGTAAGTCCTAAAGTTACTTCCGGTTGTCCGAACTTGGCATTTTCACTGGCTAAACGAATATCGCAAGCCATGGCTAACTCACACCCACCCCCTAAGGCGAAACCGTTGATGGCAGCGATCACAGGCTGAGGCAAAAGTTCAAGTTTCCGAAGGGTTGCTTGACCTAATTGACCAAATCGTCGGCCTTCCAGAGGGTTAAAGTCTTTCATTTGAGATATATCCGCGCCGGCGACAAAGGCCTTCTCTCCACTACCTGTGAGAATAACCACTTTGACACTGGAATCTCTCCCGAGCTCATCGAGCACTGTGGACAGTTCCGACAATGTGTCACTGTTCAACGCATTTAAGGCTTTGGGGCGATTGAAGGTCAGAACGGCGATCGGGCCACTCTTTTCAAGTAAGAGATTTACGTACTCCACACTTTGTCCTCCTTGTTTGATCCTATCTTCGCACTTGAATGAACGTCGCTCCTTGGGAAAGAGAGGGACCCCCATTCCTAGGCTTGTATAAGATTGATGAACGCATTGAATTATGCTTCGTAATTATAAAAACCACGACCAGATTTTCTGCCAAGCCATCCTGCTTTAACATACTTACGGAGTAACGGGCAGGGGCGATATTTATCGCCGAGTCCTTCATGTAGGACTTCCATAATGGATAGGACGGTATCCAAACCGATTAGATCCCCTAAGGCTAACGGTCCCATAGGGTGATTCATGCCCAATTTCATAACATTATCAATTGCTTCAACCGTGGCAATCCCCTCATAAAGGGTGTAGACAGCTTCATTGATCATGGGGATTAAAATCCGGTTCGCCACAAAGCCAGGGGCGTCATTGACTTCCACCGGAGTTTTTCCCATTTCGAGGCTAAGGGCTTCAATAGTTTTGTACACTTCGTCACTAGTCGCCAAACCACGAATAACCTCAACGAGCTTCATGACTGGAACGGGATTCATAAAGTGCATCCCGATCACTCGATCCGGTCGTTTTGTGAACGCTGCAATCTCAGTGATGGGTAAAGAAGACGTATTAGTCGAGAGAATCGTATGTGGCGGGCAAATAACGTCAAGTTGCGAGAATACTTGGGCTTTAATCGTCATATTTTCAACTGCCGCCTCAATAACCAAGTCAGCAGAAGCAGCATCTTGTAAGGAGGTCGATTTTGTAATGCGCACTAAAGTAGCTTCCATATCTGTCGCATTAAGTTTCCCCTTTTCGACACTACGACGGAGGTTTTTCTCAATGATGCCAAGACCGCGAGTTACAAATTCTTCTTTGATGTCATTTAAGATGACAGAGTAGCCCGCTTGGGCAGCAACTTGAGCGATTCCACCACCCATCTGTCCTGCCCCAATAACCATTATTGTCTTCACGCTTACTCCTCCTTTTTCTGTTCGGATCACAAGTCTTAGAAGATTTGCTAATTCCGAATCCATTGAATTATATTGCAATTTTCGTGCCAAATTATATTTAGTTTATTCAGAATTTTCTATCCAGGCTAATACCAAGGGTTCTAGGGCTTTACCCTCCTAAAATAGACAAACTGAATGAAAAACAAGAATGTAAACGTTTGTATACACTTCAAGACCAAATGCCTAAAGATTCAATTTATTGGCGCAAATTTTAGCATGTCTACAACAAGATACATGTCCACAATTGTAGACATGTATCTTGTTGTAATTTCAATTTTTATCCAAGTAGTATAGCTATAACTTGAAATACTGAAAAAAACATCTGCTTCTTCCCAGATGCTTAACTTCCTATAATCTTTCATACTCTCCTTTCTCATTAAGATATTGAATATCCAAACAACCATAGTACTCGCCAAACATATCTAGCGGATCAAAGCCACTCTTTTTAGTACAATCATCTGAATACCCGATATAATAGACTTCCTGATCTGCGTCTCGCATACGAAATTTAAACTGTGGTTCAGCTTCAAATTTCTTAATGAGTTGTTTGAATTCCTCAGAACCTTCCTTCGCGTCTGAGGTATAGTACTGTTCCATGATTTTGTTTTCGATGCAATCCTCAGTAATTTTAAACACACGATCCCCACCTTCACTATGCACTGATTTTTAACTGCCCCTATTTTACTTCTTCTATTAAAGCCTTAAAGCCGGGTAATGCCTTCTCAATTGTTTTATAAGCAACACAATAGGCAATTCGAACATAACCGGGGCACCCAAAGGCCGTGCCCGTAACAATGAGAATATTTTTCTTCTTGGCCAGATTACAAAATTCAACATCATTCTCAATGGGAGTTTTAACGAACAAGTAAAATGCACCTTCGGGTTTAATACATTGGTAGCCGTAAGATGAGAGCCCATTATAGAGGAGTTCACGATTCCTGTTATAGGTATCAATATCCACCTTGGCATTTAAGCACTTGGCAACGACGCGCTGGAATAACGACGGAGCATTAACGAAACCCAAAATGCGATTGGCAATATTTGCTGCTGCGACAATATTTTCATAATCAGACACCTGATCCGGAATTACTAAATAGCCTATTCTTTCACCGGGTAACGAAAGGGATTTGCTGAAAGAGTAACCGATAATCGTGTTCGCATAATATTTTGATAGATAAGGTACTTCTACATTATCATAAGCAAGTTCTCGATACGGTTCATCGGAAACGATATAAATATCTGTTCCAAATTCCTTTTGCTTCTCCCTCAGTATTTCCGAGAGCTTAACTATGGTTTCTTCCGAATAAATAACACCTGTTGGATTATTAGGAGAATTGATGATCACTGCTTTAGTCTTAGGGGTGATTTTCTCTTTAAATTCGACAAGATTAGGCTGGAAATCAATCGTATTGGGGGATACTATCACCAACTCTCCTTCATAGTTTTTCACATAGCTTCTGTATTCTCCGAAAAAGGGTGCGAACGTAATGACCTCATCCTTGGGGTTAAGCAATGTTTTGAAAATAACGTTTAACCCGCCTGCTGCACCAACGGTCATAAGAATGTTATTTTGGGTAAACGCGGTACCAAATTTATCATTGATAGACTTCGCAATGGTTGCTCTTACTTCTTCATAACCCGAGTTATTCATATACCCATGAATGCCCATAGGTTTTTCAGACTTTAAAATCTCCAAAATTGCTTTATTTACTTCCTCAGGGGGCTCAACATTGGGGTTACCAATACTAAAATCAAAGACATTTTCCACTCCGTGAATTTCCGCCAATCTTTTTCCTTCCTCAAACATAGCTCGAATAACAGAACTGCTTTGTACCTGCTCTTGCATTTTAATTGATATCATGGCACTCAACCTTTCTTCTATAACTTGTATCATGTTAAGTTCAAAATTTCTTCACCTTATATGAATAAGATCGCACGTTCTTATTCATTCTCGTTCAGGAAAGGAATTCCTCCTTTTTTTACTAAAATCGTTTCCAGATGCTCCAAAAGGAATAACATAGGGTCCAATTTGAGAAAATAAGGCATCGAATAAGTAATTTAAGAACAGAACTAAGTAAATCTAAACAAAAGTACTGAAAGGATTTCAGAGAACATGGTACGGATAAGACTAATCGGAAAACACGTTTTGGAGATAATGAGTCACAATCAGGACTTTGTTAGTATCAATATCTTATTAATACTTAAGATCATATTCTTCAGTATCAGTGTTGGATTGAATTTTGAGCCTATTTGGATGATTATTTCTTCGCTGGCGACACTACTTTTCCTTTCGGTTTGGTGCATTTTCCTACCTAAGTTTGCCCGCATTTCATTTTTAATTCTCTTTAACGGCCTTATCTCTGTGGCGTTATTGGCAGACCTTCTCTTCTACCGCTTCTTTCACAATTTTATTTCCGTTCCAATTCTGTTTCAAATAAGAGAGGCGAAAGGGGTCTCCTCCAGTATCGCAACTTTGTTTTCCAAATGGGATTTTCTTTTGTTTGTGGATCTTTTGTTCTTGGTGCCTTACCTTATCAGGTTGAAACCTACACACTTGTCGCATTCTCCGGCCATTCGAAAGAGACTGTCACATGTAGGCGTTTTGCTCATCGTCATAGGATTCACGCTCGGCTTAACTACAAAAACCATGGCCTTAGATTTTAATCAAAATGCTTATACTGGCTTAAACTGGAACAACACAGTGCTCCTGGACATGGGCCCCGTGAATTATCATATATACGATATTTATAACTATTTCAATAAGAACAAGGCCACGAAATTACTAACAGACGATATTGATAGTCTTAAGGCATGGATGGCAAGTAATCGTAGCCAAAAAACCCATAATTTTACCGCGGTCGCACAAGGCAAAAATGTAATCATTGTTCAGATGGAGGCTATGCAAAACTTTTTGGTTGGAAGGGCCGTGAACGGCCAGGAAATCACCCCGAATTTAAACCGTTTGGTTAAAAGCAGTATGTACTTTGATAATTATTTTACCCAAATTGGTGAGGGTAACACATCGGATGCGGAGTTTATGACCTTAAACTCCCTCTACCCTGCGGCCAGTGGTTCCAACAATATCTTAAGGGATGAGAACGCCTATCAAGCCCTACCTAGTGTCCTAAGACAGGTTGGCTACGGTTCCTATGTCTTTCATTCGAATGACCCGGAATTCTGGAATCGTGCCAACATGTTCAAGGCAGAAGGCTTTGACAAGTTCTATAATAAGAACGACCTGGAGCAAGACGAGAGAGTGGGTATGGGCTTATCCGATGTGTCCATGTTAAAGCAGGTGGCAAAGAACTTAGCTGAATTCAAACAGCCCTTTTTCTCCTTCGCAATCACACTCTCCGGCCATTATCCCTACAATCTTCCAGACAGTAAGAAAGAACTCACTATCCCGCAGGATCAGTACAGTCAAACCTTTGCGAACTATCTCCAGGCTCAGCATTATGCCGATAAAGCTCTAGGTGAGTTTGTGGATAGCTTAAAGAACCAAGGGCTTCTTGATAATTCAGTATTAGTCGTTTATGGGGATCACTATGGTACCGGTTGGACAAATCGTGATATTGAGACCTTCTTAGGCCTGAATCAAAAGCTAAACAATTATTCGTCTCTCGAATTAAACAAAGTTCCACTCTTAATCCATTTACCTGGAGGGGCAAGTGCCGATGTCAAACACATTTCCGGCGGACAAATGGATCTTTACCCCACCCTAGTGAATCTCCTTGGCTTAAATAAAAATGACCTTTTCTACTTCGGACAAGATCTGCTCAATACCAAGCAGGGCTTCTCAGCTTTCCGTGTCTGGACGCCAGATGGCTCCTTTGCCACAGATGACATCTTCTATATCAGCAAGGATGGTCAGTTTGAACATGGTTCTGCCTATAATCGTAAAACGGGTGAGAAAATTGGTCTGGAAGGATTAGAAGATAACTTTAAGAAAGCAAACAGGGAGCTTCTAATGTCGGATCTGATTCTTCAGACAAATGGTCTGCCAAAGCTCGTTTCGTTAAGTCAATTCACCGCTTCTGAGTCTACTTTTAGCAAATAAACCTGTCGTTCAAATCATCTACGTATCTTTTAATGAAACAATTCATAAGTTCCGATAATCATAAGTATCGCTCCTGAGATCACCTGAGACAAACGTTCAAATCGATCGGAAGCAGTTTTCCATCCAATCAAGTACCCTACACTAATTGAAATCATACTGAAGATAAAGACGGAAACACCTGATAAAAGAGGGTCCATTCCTGTAAGTCCAGCTCCAACTCCTGTAGCAATACAGTTAAACGATAAAGTCAAGCCTAAAACCATGGCTTCTTTAGTTGAGATGAAACCATTAGCATCAAAATCAGCGACAGAAGGTTCTTTAGTAATTTGGACAACACAGTTCAATGCCCTAATTGGAACAGAATAAGTCTTCATCACTGGAATCGCAACGGGCAAACTATTGCTTGTTGATGTCTTATGTACTATTACCCAAATTCCTATCGTAATAATCATAACCGCTCCTAGCTCACCGGCTACTGTAATATATCCGCTAAGTAGATGCCCCGTTAAGACGGAAATGCCTGTAATTATACCTGATAATAAGGCTATGCAAAAATTAGAGGGAAAAGAAACACGGATTTTTTGAACCCCATAACTAATACCTACTCCAAGGTTATCTAGGTTAGCGGCAAGACCCAAAAAGAGTGCTGACAATATATGCATGAGTGCCTCCTCCTTGAACAATAGAAATTCTTGTTTCCGACTCCATACTATTCAAGGAATAAGGCATATGTTAACTTGAATTCATTGATCATAGAACGCATCATTAGATTCGCCAATTTCACTGGACATATCATTCTAGAGTCATTTATTTTCTTGCTTTAATCTCTGCTGAAATCCATATAATAGTTGGTAGTATGACTTGTAAAGGAAAAGCGTAATAAGGGTATACTTTAAAAGCCCAATATTTCATCATCATACTATTATCATAAACAATATACGAAAAATAAATCATTAATAATCCCGTCTGTATCACTATTGATCTGTAATCCTTTAAATTGAACACTTTTCCAATCCCTATACATGCAACCAATAAACAGATTGAACCCTTTATAAAAACACCAAAAATAAATACAAAAGCAACCGATATGTCTATTCTTTCGATGAAATCACCGATATTAATCCTGCTTACAGCTGCATAAGATGGGAAATAAAAACTACCAAGCATATTACCTAACACTGCAATGTTTCTAATTGTAGTAACAATTAGAATGAATGTTGAAATTAGCGTCCCCCAACAATAAACCTTAAAAGGTGACTTTTTTGTTTTTAGCGAACCGAATACACCTAGAAATAAGACTGTTTCTGCAAAGGGAAATGAAAAAGCAGAAAATCCACCTTGAAATACCGTGCTTAAACCATTCCCTAAAATAGGTTTAATATAGTTTAAATGAAGTTGTGGTATTGCCAGCAATTCTACAACTACTAAAATAAAAAATAGGAATGGAAGAAAATATGTAGTGATTCTTCCCAATACTTCTATTCCTAACTTCACAGCAATGATACATACCAATCCCAAACAAAACAAAGGCACAAACATTGGTGTTTCAGGCATGGCTACTATATTGATGAATTCACCAAAATTGCGCAGCACCAATGAACCTAGGTGAAAAGCATACCAGATATATATAACGGCAATAATTTTACCTATCACTTTGCCAAGTGTGATATTCAGAATCTCAAATAAATCATTCCCTTGGAAAAGTGATAGTATTCTTGAAAATATAAGCAACATAGGAATGGCCATAATAAAACCCATTATTCCGGCGATCCATGCATCATTATTAGCTTCTCCACCAATGCCAATAATGAGTGAGCTTCCAATAACGAATACGATTAAAAGACATATGCCTTCCTTGTCTGTGATTTGCTCTTTCTGCATCACCAACCTACTTTCCAAATATAGAAGTAATCAATTCCCGAATGGGTTTTTCAGGACTTGGAATCTCTACATTCAGGCACAATAATATGGCAATTGTAAAGGAAGATATCCCCAAAACAGCATCTACCCACAAGTCCTGCCAAAGTTTTTGCTTATATAAGGGTATAAACTCATAGATAACCAAAAGAGTATACCCTATAATTGCCAATATAATCACGCTATTAATCACCTACTTCAGAAGACTTTGATAACAGTGCACTATTTTTTATATGCACCTTAGTATTAACGTTCACCTTCAAATCTTTAAAGACTTCTTCCCAACTATCGCCCACACTATTCCACACTTGTACATTATCTTCTCGTAACGTTTCCCCAAATCCGAAGATATCTGCATCGTAGTCTAATTCTACTTTCTTAATTAGCGTTTCAATTTGTTTTTTCAACTCAGTTTCAGCACTTTGCTCTAATTTTTTTCGTCCTTCATCATCAAAAATGTTCTCTGTACCCTGCAATTCGTCAATGGCAACTATTGTATCGATATTTAAGTTCATCTCAATATTCTCGCCATCTACAACAGGCGTAACCTTTGTTTCATTTTTAAATATTTCAAGAGATACTATGGTAGGCACATCATTTGCTTGCATTTCTCCAATTAATACTCCAGCCTTAAGCTCATTTCTAATGAAATTCAGGGTTTTAGTTTCATCACCATTTAGGTACCCTACTATCTTATCGTCTTTAATAATTGCAGTTCCCATTATTTGAGGTATCATTTTTTCATCCGTTTTCTTTAGATTTACAGTAGGAATTATTGATGAAATCCCTTTAGTTTTTGATTCAATATCAAACGTCAAAATATCAATTATAGGTGCTTTACTTAAACTCACCTGATTTTTTATCATTTCATCCAATACAAACGATTTGATATCCTCTGTGGTTCCCTGTCCTTTCAATATTTCTTTGGCAGATGCTCCTTCTGAAATCAAGATATGGACATCCTGTCGTGTTTCAGAATCACGATTGTACCACTCAACAGCTTTTGATACCCCTTCACTTGCAATTTCCTTACTTAATATAATAACCTTTGCATGACTCCAATATAGTCTTTTCCCAGATACGGATATTACGTTTCTTGCAGCGTCGAATATAGTCTTTCCTTCCATCGTTATCGTTTTTGACGTTATATTTGTGTCCCTGCCTGCACTAACCTGTATAATTTCGACGGTCATTTGAAATTGATTTTTTATCCCTTTATCAATAGCTACGCCAGCAACAATTGCCAATTTATCGACTTCCCTATAATTCCAACAGCCTGTAGTGACTATTCCACTGATCAAAATGATCAATAACAGCAAGGGGATTCTTATTTTTTTCATAATAAGCTATTTCTCCTTGCTTTTCCTTGATGACTGTCTGACTAAGTCTTTCGCTGCAACAATTTTAGGTCTTAAGGTCATGGTCCACCAAGGTGCACGAATCCATGCATCCTGTCCATCATGGTTTCTGGCTCTAGTGACGTTCATCATATAAGGAACACCGAAAGAGCGGATACTCATTAAATGCAGATATAAAACAATAAAGCACATAACGAATCCGTAGATCCCTAAAAACGAAGCTCCCAATAATAAGAAATTCCGGAAAATAAGAGTTGCACTTATAAAATTCATATTGATCAAGGTCATAATTCCTGTGAGAGCAGTTACAATAATGACTGGAGCACTTACCAATCTCGCTTCAACAGCAGCCTGACCCAATACAAGCGTACCAACAATGTTTACTGCCTGACCTATAGAAGATGGCATTCTGGTACCGGCCTCCCGTAGAATATCGAATATAAAAAGCATTATAAATAATGAAATTGATGTTGGAACTGGAACACCCTGCCTTGAAGCCGAGATGCTCAATAGTAACGGAGTAGGCAGCATTTCCTGATGGAAAGTGACAAGTGACAGAAATATTCCGGGAACTGTAATAGAAGTTACTGCCGTAAAACCTCTAATAAGCCGATTCATCGTGGAAAAAATGTAGTTATTATAGTAATCCTCATTTGATTGAAAATTCTCCACAACCAAAAATGGAACGGTTAATACAAAGGGACTCCCATCGACAAACAGAGCTATTCTGCCTTCCAAAAGTTTTGCTGCAATAACATCTGGTCTTTCGCTTGAACCTACCGTCTCAAAAGGGGAATAGGGTGCATCTTTGATCAGTTCCTGAATATACCCAGAATCAATGACGCCGTCAATTTCTATTTTTTCCAGACGCTGCTCCAATTCGCTCAATATACCCTCCAAAGCCAAACCTTCAATATAACAGATGCAGGTTTTTGTGTGCGTTCTTTCCCCAATTTCCTTGAACTTGAACTTTAAATCAGGATTTATTATTTTACGCCGTACCAACGACAAGTTTACTATAATCGATTCTGTAAAACCTTCCCTCGGTCCACGAACAACCTTTGAGGACTTCGGCTCACTTATTGGTCTGTACTGTACGCCTTTTGAACTGATAACTAACGCTTGGTCGTATCCTTCTAACAAAAAAAGCGTATTCCCATTAATAACTGAACTGACTATTTTGTTAACTTCAGTTTCCAAAGTCACATTATTGGAAACAATAACTTTCTTCTTTAATTCTTCTAACAAGTTGTCGCTTTCAATATCTTCCGATAAATCATTACAAAGAACTGGTTGAATGATATTCTCATTAACAATTTCCGTGTTCACCATTCCATCAAGATAAATAATGCAACATTGTGCAGCTTTTAGCCGCTTATTTTGAAATTCTCTAATTATTAACGTTTCGTCATTTTTAAAAATATTTTTAAACAAAGCTATATTATTATTCAGTGATTTATTCAAACCATTACTTTCCAGATCATCATTTGTTTCTTTACTGTTTATGCTACGTTCCGGTTTTCTTTTTCGGTATTTATAAAACATTTCATCACCCAAGTAAATTGTTTACAATTTTTCTTATTATATCCGTTTTATAATTTCTTAACTACACATTTATAAAAACAGAGGGACAGGTTCCTTATTCACTACCTGAACAAGGAACCTGTCCCTCTGTTTTTAAGTTTTTTCCCTTATAGATTATTATGAGATCCATCACAAAGAGGAGGATTTTTTGTATGTTTACATCCACAGAAATATGTAGTCCCACTCT
>JAJYAS010000644.1 GCA_021779415.1 Bacillota bacterium | reverse complement strand
CCCGCAGGTTTTACAAGCAATACATCCAGATATCGGCTTGGTTCCGATCTGAAAAATATCAGTTTCAATCCCTTCTGCATTCAGCGTCTTAGCCACTTCTTCCAAGGCCGTAAAGGTACACCCCTTTGCATGGGGACTTCCATTCACTAATAAAACTTTCATAGTTACCTCCGTTTGTGTTTTGAATTTTATACGTTCTTTCCCATTTCAAAGGCCCGCCCCATAGCTGCGCTGCCCTTAATATCGCCCTTGTGCCAAGCTCCGGTACCGTAGATAACACCCTTTTCTTTAGCGTCGTTCAGGCATAATGTAAATCCGCGAAAACCGTCAAGCGTCCTTTCCATGGACTGCTCACTGCTGTCCGCAGCTGCAACAATGAAATAGAACTCCTTTCCAGTAATTTCTTGATATCTAGGAACCGTTCTATCAATCAACGTTTTTATCTGAGCGTTCATCGTATAGAAGTAAACCGGTGTCGCCATGACAATGACTTCAGCGTTAATCATTTTTTCTAAAATTTCCGCCATATCATCTTTCTGAACACAATTATGGCTGGCATAGCATGACTCACAGCCGGTGCAGTAACCAATCTTTTTATCTCTCAAGAAAATCTTTTCTGTTTGATTGCCAGCTTCGTTTGCACCAAGCATAAACTGGTCGCAAAGTAGATCAGAATTTCCACCTTTTCTCGGGCTGGCGGAAAGTACCAATACTTTTTTACTCATAAACTAATCCTCCGCTCTTTTTAACTCTTTTTCCTTTTTAACGACTGCCCCTTCGTATACGTCAATCTTATAATTCAAGCGCTCTAGCGTTTTCTGCATATCTTCCATTTTTTGAATTAGTTGCTTACGCTGCTCGGTTAAAAGTTGCTTTCTGGCCTCAACGGTTTCATCCCCCTGTTGAAACAGAGTAACATACTCAATCAATGCTTCAATTGGAAGACCTGCATTTCGCATACATTTGATAAATTCGACCCACCTGCAATCTTCTTCCGTATAATCTCTGTTTCCGCTTTTATTGCGGTTAACATGAGGAATCAGTCCGATACGTTCATAATAGCGGAGTGTATCCTGTGTAAGATCGTATTTCTCACTTACTTCTGCTATCGTCATATGAGATTACCTCCTTGTAGTTGATACCATAACACCTGGTGTTAACTCCAAGTCAAGTACTTTTTATTATCGTCCAAATTCATCAGCCTTCTCACTCGTATAAATCATTGATTTACCTTTGCGTCATACTTTATCATTTGGAGTTAACTCCAAGTCCATACTTTCTGTTCAGATTTGGCACCAATTATAGTTAAATTAGCCCGCAAAGTCGGCACATCATTCCAGCCAACCCTGCGGGCTCGTTATCTTTGGATAAATATCATTCCTTTATGGCCGTCCCATCCCTAAAAGTAAACTGCACGTCATCATTAGCAAAGACCGTGACTTTATCTATAACCGCGATCCAAAGTTCTTCATCAAACTCAGTCCAAACGGAATCCTGCCTCAACAACGTGGTAAGAAAGGTATCCATTTGTTCCCGTTTTATCCGGCGGGCTTGTCGCCGTTCTTCAATTTTTTCCAGCCCACCCTTGATCGAGTCAACTGGATTTTCCTATTTGACTACAATTCGTAACCCGAACTCACGTTTAGCTTTCAAACTTTTCCCATTTCCCCATCAACTAACCAAGCTGCTGCTCTATGTCTTTACTGACTGTAGCCTCTCCTCTGAATAGGGTTGCACTGGTAATTTTCATGCCCTTGAGATAAATCATGACCTGATCAGATAAATTGCCGTCCGCTAGAATAATAGAGGCATTGTGATTAGCTGCATAGACGCTTCCTGCCAGGGCATCTGGGAAATTGTTACCAGTGGCTATACAGACACTTTGCCCTGATAAGTTGAAGTATTGGGCAACTGCCAGGGAAGTATTATAGCGATCCAGTCCGGCAATTCTTACGATGTTTGTTTTGTCTAAAGAGGTTATCTGTTCTACCTGGCTTTCCACCGCTGAGCTAGTAACCCCTTCTCCTCCAATAATATATAGTTTGCTGGGTTTAATAGCAGCTATTTCATTTTTGACGACATCACTGAGTCCATCTTTTTGAACTAAAAGGATAGGGTACTGATTTTCCGCTGCAATACTGCTGATGGACAGAGCGTCCGGTTAGTTTTCGCCGTAGGCCAGCACAATGGGCGTTCCGCTCGCGGCATTTAATTGATCGGCAATCTTGGCGGACGTTTCATAGCGGTCGGTGACGGCCCGCTTGAACAATTCTTTGTCAGAATGCTGTCCGCAACGGATTGTCTCCAGCCTGCTCTCCAGATTCAGCGTCACGCTGCTGCCGTTCTCCAGCCGCACCTCAAGCCGGTAATCCTCCCGCGGCGTGAGGCCGGTAATTTTACTCATTTTCCTCACCTCCAAAAATAAAAAATCCACCATACAAAGATTGTACAGTGGATTTTTTTGGGTTTATATCACCCATTGGGTGATCTCTTGTTATAAATTTCATTTTTGCGTTTCCATATGTTGCTTCAATAGAGCCCGTGAGTTCACGCCCATCTTCTCAAATATACTTTTGAGCTGGGTTTTAACTGTGTTGGGGGAAATATACAGTCTTTCACCTATCTCTTTATTGGTAAGCCCGTCCGCCGCCAAATGCGCTATCTCCATTTCTCTTTCGGTCAGTTGGGGGTTTTCTCCACTAAAATATTCCTTGGTGATTTGCTTTACCGCTCTCTGATTGGTAGTAGAAAGCTCTAATATCCTGGTAATATCCTCCCGGTACATCCACTCTCTGTAAAGCTGCTCAAGAAGAGGTTTGATGTAATCGCAGTTTTCCACAAAAGGCATATATACTCTGTCCGGCATGGCAATTTCAAGAGCCTGCTTCAAAGCTTCAAGCGCCTCGTTCGCCCTGAAGATTTGTTGGTTGGCTGCAGCAAGGTAGATGTATGTATGAATTTGTCCGAGTAGATTAGGGAAAACAGAGGCGATGCCGATAAAATGCTCCGAACTGCCGATCAGCTTTAAGTAGTCCCCCTTGATTAAAAGCACTCGTCCATACACGATATTTAACATGGCTAATACAGGAAACTGTAAGCGTCTGCTGTTAAAATCCCCTCTTGCGATCCACTCCGGTATTTTATCCGTTTGCTTGAGGAGCGAATAGATATAGCCCTCACAGATATCCACGGTGTGAATAAAGAGGTATTCTCTTCTACGGGTGATATCCTCACGCATTTTCTGAAAAAGATCCACAATACTGGAATAGTCACCTGTTATTAACTTAAG
>JAJYAS010000643.1 GCA_021779415.1 Bacillota bacterium | reverse complement strand
AGACACCAAATAAATGCCTAGAAATTTCACTATAATGATTTCTTAAATCTGCTGACGGTCTGATTGACGCTTCCAAGGTATCACCGCTTTCCGATATATTTATATAGTCACATTGTATCATAATATGACTATTCTCTCAATCAATTAATCTTGCTCATATACTATTGATGATATGTTACTATTCATACGACCTGAACACATGTTCCTGCATTCAGGCATTTATTTGGTGTCTCATTTCGTGTACCTTCAATATTGTCCCCACCGTTGCTGAGACATCTTTCATTATATTTATCGTTTTTTACAGGATTGCGCTACCAAAATATTACCCTTCACAAGCTGAGATATACCTTATCGCAGGGTGGTTAACTCCTTCTTATAATAGCCTCCGCTATTAAAGCGAAGGCTATTTCTGATTGCTTTATTATGTTCTAGTATTCGAAAACATCAACTGGAACATCAAGAGCTGAGGTATCACCATCTATTACAATTTCTGCGACTGCCCAAACATTAGGAACTACATTATGCAAATAGTATTTAGCGGTGGCAACTTTTCCCGTGTAGAATTTATAATCAAAGTGACTTTTTCCAACTTCATTGGCCTTTTCATCTGCCAAGACAGCTTGATCAAGAATCTGGCGACCACAGAATAATTGAGCAGTTGCCGTCAGTCAAAGCGGAGTGCAGACTTCAATCAGGTCGCTGGCGGCTTTTCTTACTTCCGGATCGGGATCGCGATGCCGCTGGTCAAAAGCCAGATAAACCCTATACATCATGGCTCGCATAGCTTTAATATGAGCTTTACCCATCATCAGAGTACGTTTAATATCTTCATGGTTAATAATTGGTACACGTCCGGCTTTAGGATCAGTCAGCAGGCGTCCTTGAACTCTCTCTTTAGCATTATCACGAGCATTTGCAAAGGCGTTGATAATGCACGACAGAGCCATATGACCCGTTTCCATGCGGGCCATGTTCATCATTTGGAACATTTGAGCCATACCTTCGCCCTTGCCATCATTTGTACGTGGGTCGACACCCAGTAACCAACCGCGACAATTTCCGTTTTCCCCGGCAGCCAGAGAGGCAGTGACAGAACCATGCAGACCCATCTTATGTTCTACACCAGTGTTCTCAAAATCGTTGTCTTCATAGCTGCCATCTTCATTGACCCATAACTTGGGTACTACGAATAGTGAGATCCCACTTGTGCCTGGCTTAGCACCTTCAATACGAGCTAAATAGAGATGGATAATATTTTCGGTGAAATCATTGTTTCCGCCCGTTATAAATATCTTATTGCCCTTGATCTTAAAAATCCGAGGATCGTCAGTCGGGTAAGCCTTGGATGAAATATCCCCTACATCGGAACCGGCACCTGGTTCTGTTAGACACATTGTTCCCGCCCAGCTTCCGTCCATCATCTTAGGAAGGAACATCTCCTTGACTTTTTCATCGCCAAAACTTTAAATTAAGCCGGCTGCCCCACTGGTCAGCAGAACATAGGGCATAAGGGAAGGATTAGCGGCACATATCAATTCCCAAACGGCGGCATGCAGCATTTCCGGCAATACCACGGCATCCTCTGAGTCATCAATATTGCTGGTACCCCAGCCCTCTTCCTGCAGCTTGTGGAAGAGGGGGCCAAAGCTAGGCGGAGTCGTTACCTTACCCTCAGCGTAGGTAACTGGATGGATCTCGCATTCGCCGTTAGCTGGCTCTATTACTGCCTTGCACATTTTTAGAACGGGTTCAAGAACTGCTTTAATATCGTCTTTAGAATAATAGTCAGCAAACTGCGGGTAGTTAAAAACTCCTTCAGTTGGGAGTCATTCTTGAAATATAAATTCAAAGTCCCTAATATTATTTACAGCAAAATTTGAAGACATTACATTTCCCCCGATTCTAATATTTTTCTCAGTTTTCTAAATGGGTAATGTTGTACAAAATTCCCGGACTGGAAAATGTCGACAACAGGAAAGCTCTAGATATCTCTTGTCCACAGAGAAGCCAAAGCTGGTCCGCCGCCGACGCAAAGGGAAGCACCTCCGACTGTTTTTCCGAGTCTCTCAAGTTCATAGTAAAGGCTGACAATGATGCGCAATGCCGTACAACCAACCGGATGTCCCAGCCCGATCCCAGAACCACTAGTGTTAATGTTGCCGTCCTGTTCAAAGGTACCTATATTCAAAGTGATGCCTGCTTCGTCTTTTATTTTCTTTCCAACTCCAATGACTTCTCCACTGAAGTGCCAGTCATTGAAAATAAAATGTTTTCTTTCCGGATCATTTACAACTGTTTGCGGTGGAAAAGGACAGCAAACCGCTCTAATGTTTACCCCTTGCAATTCGCCGGATTTAACAACTTTTACTGCTTCGTCAGCAGAGACCAATTTACGCTTGTACTCGTTCTTATAATCCAAGTATATCCCACCTTTTTATTTCCGAAGGTTTTGGCTATATCACTAGCGATACCATTTGTAGCAACGGAGTTTTCCTGTCCCTAGAATCTCAAAATAAAATTGGCATCGCTAAAACTCTCTCTTTCAATCTTGTCAATTGTTGCACAGCACAAACCGAACATATCAGACTCAATGCTCACATAAAGAGTGGCAAGATAATCATCTTTCTCTAGAATAAGAGTATTGAAATCCATATTTTGTCCTCCATTTTACCATGTTGCATAAATTATCCTTTATCAATCGCGCCAGTTGTCCTTATTTGCTAAAGTCATAGAAACCCTTGCCGGTATTGATGCCTAAATGACCAGCACGTACTTTTTGTCTGAAGGCCAACGAAGGACGGTATTTGGAATCGCCAAATTCTTTGTAGAAAAACTCACATACTGCCAAACAAATATCTATTCCAACCATGATCTAGAAGACCTACCAATAGCCCGTCTTTGTTTACAACATAAACATATTCAAAAGAATAGCCGAATTTTTCATAAACCTTAGAAATCTGCCAGTCCTCAGAAACTTTGGGGAAATCAAGTGTGAGCATGCTTTCAACTGTATCTACCCCAGACCTGATGATCTTATTGGAGAAAAAATCCACAGCGCATCCCCCTTTTGCCATTCCATCTCCCAAACGAAATTTTATGGGTAGTCCATATTTGCCATATTTTGGCGGAGGCGAGGCACTCTTATCCAAACCCTCGATAAAAAATTGTTTATATGCAGTATAACCCAAGGATCTCGTGATAGGCAGCCGGGTCAGTACTATGCATAAGGTAGCATGCTTAAAAACTCGTCGGTCTTTTTCATTGTTTTCCCCTAAAAGATTTGTTCTGTGTT
>JAJYAS010000642.1 GCA_021779415.1 Bacillota bacterium | reverse complement strand
CAAAGTTCAGACTCTACTGGCACATCAAGCTTTGGTCAACATTGTTTCACCAAAACTCGTTCCAGAACTTCGAGCACTGGTCGACCAAAAAACATGTTTTTGGACTGAAAAAGAGTATTCGACTGAGGATATTCAAGAGGCTATCCTCGTTTTTTCATGCACTGAAAAAGACGACGTGAATGCGTTAGTGTCTCTAGATGCCCAGGCTCTGCATCGGCCTGTGAATGTAGTTGATGATCCGGAAAAATGTAGTTTTATTGTTCCGTCTCTTATGGAACGGGGGGATTTGAAAATTGCCGTATCCACAGGAGGAAGCAGCCCAATTGTAGCACGGCAAGTCCGAGCTGAGTTGGAAAACTTATATGGTCATGAAATGGCGGAATATCTCCGCTTGCTTAAAACTTGGCGAACTAAAGCTAAGTCAGGCTTGTCACCTGAAAAGCGAAGTATCTTTTGGAATCGGGCAACGGACGGCCAAGTGAGAGAACTCATTAAAGCCCAGCGCTTAACAGAAGCGGAAGGAGTGGTTGAAACGTGTTTCCTGTCGCAATTGGACTAAATCATCGCAGCGCGCCAGTGGAAATTCGAGAAAAAATGAGCTTTCATCTCTCTCGCATGAAGGAAGTTTTAATAGAGCTCAAAGGTTATCCCGAACTCGAAGGGGTTGTCATTCTCAGTACTTGTAATCGGACTGAGGTCTATGCTGTCACAACGAATGTTGAAGTGGGAATCCAATCCGTTAAGAAGTTTTTGGCCAACCACCACGGTATAGAGGAAAATGTACTGAATCAGTATCTTTATGTACACACTTTGTATGATGCTGTGCGCCATTTATTTCGTGTTACATCGGGTTTAGACTCGATGGTTCGAGGAGAGACCCAGATCATAGGACAGGTTGCTCAGGCCTATCAACAAGCGAACGAGGCAGCGGTCACCAACAAAGCGATTAATGTGTTTTTCCAGACTGCCTTAGCGGTGGGGAAACGCGTACGTACGGAAACTCTGATTGACCAGCATCCTGTGTCTATTAGTTATACTGCGGTAGAACTTGCGAAACAACATTTTGGAGAACTCGAAGGTAAAGGGATTTTAATCATGGGAGCAGGGGAAATGAGTACCCTAACCGCAAAAAACTTAGTTGCTGCGGGAGCTTCTACTGTTTTGGTCTCTAATCGATCCTATGAAAAGGCCGTCCTATTGGCGCAGGAATGTTCTGGTCGCGCAGTACGTTTTGATGATATGGATGAGTACCTTAAAGACGTGGATATAGTGATTTCTGCTACCGCTTCGAAACATTTCATTATACTTCCTGAACGTATGCAGGAGATTATGAAGATCCGAAAGGGTCGCCCTATGCTTCTCATAGATATTGCGGTACCTCGAGATATTCACCCTGACGTCGGGGGAATTGCACATATTACGTTATTTGACATTGATGATTTGCGGGGGGTAATAGACCATCATCATCAAGAACGTGAAATAGCGGCTGTAAACGCGGAAAAGATTATTGAGGAGGAGATGCTCCTTTTCCTCAAATGGCATAATTCCTTGTTTGTTGTTCCTACCATCTTAGCTTTACAACAAAAAGGGCAAAAAATCAAAGATGCGCAAGTTGAGCGTGCGCTTGAGCATCTAGGAGGGTTAACTCCTAAGCAAGAAAAGATTATTCGCTCTATGGCTAACTCCATCGTTAACCATCTCTTGCATAAGCCAATTACAAACTTAAAGGAATATGCCACGACAAGCCAAGGTCATCTTTACACGGAAATTTTGCAAAACCTTTTCGATTTGGATGTTGGCGAAGAAGCCAAACGGCCAAACTTGATGGTAAATCAGAATCCGGGGCAAGTGTGTCATAGGAGGGCAGAATGAAGAACATCCGTATTGGGACACGAGACAGTCAATTAGCGATGTGGCAAGCCGAATGGGTCAAGTGTAAACTAACCGAGTTTTATCCTCAGCTTCAGTTTGAACTTGTCCCTATGAAAACAAAAGGGGATAAGATATTAGATGTTCCTCTTTCTAAAATTGGAGACAAAGGATTATTTACCAAAGAACTTGAGAATGGTCTACTCAATGGTGAACTTGATATGGCAGTCCATAGTCTTAAGGATATGCCAACCTTGTTGCCCATGGGGTTGATGATTAGCGCCTTTTGCGAAAGAGAGGAGCCAAGGGACGTTTATTTAAGTAAAAACGGGGTCTCTTTGGAAGATTTGCCTTCTGGCGCAATCCTTGGCACGAGTAGTTTGCGGCGCAAATCGCAACTTAGGCACTATCGCCCAGACCTAGGCTTTATGGATTTGAGAGGAAATCTTCAGACTCGATGGAGGAAGTTGGAAGAATCTGAGATGGAGGGTATTATTCTTGCTGCGGCTGGGGTGAAGAGGCTGGGATGGGAAGATAGAATCACTCAGATCCTGCCTGAAAATGTGATGCTTTCTGCAGTAGGTCAGGGGTCAATTGCTATAGAAATTCTTGAGAAACGCACGGAGATACATGAGTTGTTATCTCTGCTTAATCATAGTTCAACGGAACAAGCGGTATGTGCGGAACGTGCCCTAATGCGCAAACTTGAAGGTGGATGCCAAGTGCCCATTGGAGCTTTTGCAGATGTGGTCGAAGGACAGATTACTCTTCGTGGAATGGTGGCGAGCTTAGATGGGGTTCGCTTGATAAGAGCGGAAGCTTCAGGCCGTGATCCTGAAACAGTGGGTAACGAAGTTGCTAACCGTCTAATTGCCTTGGGGGCCAATTCAATATTAGCGGAAATACGGTAGGGAACTTCGCGTTACAACGTTCACCTCGTGATGTCGTGGGGGAACTTCGCGTTACAACACTCACTTGCTTGTTCTCGCAGATCAAACTAAGACTCAAGAGCTTGCAGGTGAGAGGGCGGGGTTCCCGGCAAATCAGACGTCCTTGTCTGATTGCCGGCCGTGTACATCCTTGTACACGGCCCCACCGTATGAAAGCGCTCTTGAATCAAGTTTGATAAGCTGCTCTATCAAAGAAGGTTCGCTTTTGTAAGCGCGAAGTTTGGGCTGGGAGACGATGGGAACGTAGAGGGCGTAAGGTCTTTGGGGACGAGGGAACACTTCGTGTTCCGCCTCGCTGATGCAAGCACCGCTTGAGCCGAGTTTGGCGGGCCACTCCATCAAAGAAGGTTCGCTTTTGTAAGCGCGAAGTTTGGGCTGGGAGACGAGAGGAACGTAGAGGGCGTAAGGTCTTTGGGGGACGAGGGAACACTTCGTGTTCCGCCTCGTTAATGCAAGAACGGTTTGAGGCGATTC
>JAJYAS010000641.1 GCA_021779415.1 Bacillota bacterium | reverse complement strand
CAGACAGAGGCCGCCGATCAGCCATGCTGCGGGGAGACTAAGAAGTGTGCTGACCAGAATGGTGAGATAGGCATCCCGACCTGAGTTGGTTAAGAGACTTGAGGGAACGTAAACGAGACCCGTTGAGAGCACTTCTACGACAATGAGGCTGATCAACTGTCGCTCTGAGATTTTTCCCGGTTCCAAGTCATACTCCTCCTTGTCGTCTCAAATGGCGCAGGATCAAAGGGAAAAGAAGAATAGGAAAAACCCCTTCGTATGTCCCCAAGGCTACAAAGGGAGAGATACTGCGCGTGACATTTTCCAACTCCTTTATATTGTCGATTGAAGCCATCCCTAAAATGTGAAATAAAATTCCCGTGGGTAAAAGGAGGTTTTTCATGTCGTTGATATGGACGATGTAACTGAGTTCATGAAGGCCATAATAGAGAAGAAAGGATAATTTCGCAATCAGCCCCATGACCCAAATGGTCATGAGCAAGGCATCCAATCCCCTCAAACTTTCCCGGGAAAAGAGGGACCGCCCGACTTCGAGGATCGGGAAGGTATACTGCTGACCGAGATTCGCCCCTAAAGAAATTTGAATTGTAATAATGTTTAAGGTCATTAGGAGGCCCGCTGAGAAGGTGATGAAAAATGGGAAGTAGAAGGTTTCTTTCTTTGGCAGATTGAGATCAGGAACCACTAACCAGAGGACAATCAACTCACATAGCCAAGATAATGGGGCGATGCTTCCGGCGAGTACCGGATGTAATCCGTTTTCGAGCGGATGCGCTAAGTTCGTCCAATCGGGATGTGCTAATGAACTTAAGAATAAGATGATAAAGGATAAAAAAAAGAAGGGAAACACCAAAATGTTGAAGCGAGAAATTGTTTCTATCCCCAGCAGCGCACCATAGAGAGCTAAGAGGGTCAGCCCCCCCATAATCACAGTGAGCGGGGTATCTGCTAAAAAGGAGATTCTTACGAGTTCACTGCCCTCACGAAGGATCAGAATATAGCTGAAAAGAATAAAGTAGACAAACATTGCGCTAATTAGTGTTCCCAAGCGTTTTCCTAAAAGCAGTCGGAAACGTTCCGTAATGAGAAGATGGGGTTCCCAAGAGATGAGTTTAGTAATGAAGAACGTGATGGTCAAGCCAAGCCCTGTCGCGAGCAGTGAAGACAACCAAGCGCCATGATCTGCCAGCTGCAGGGGAGCCCCAGGGATTATAAGGACGTCAGTACTTAGGACAAAGGGTATGAGAAGAAAAATTCCTTGACGTTTAGATAGTTTGCCGGGTTGCATGCGCTCACTCCTTCAAACCGGGATATTTCTGCATGATGCTTGAATTGCGGAAATGGCTGTTGACAACAATATCAATTGGCAATTCGGCATAGACTTCCGGCCAGTTAGACTGTTCCTTCTGCCATAGCGGGAGTTGGTAGGCGTGAACTTTTTTGGCAAGGTCAAAAACATCGGCTTTGTTCTCTTTCAAGTGGGTGAAGAGCTGTTCGAAGCGCTGATTCAAGAAGTCATCCAGTTTATTTTCTAACTCACGGATGTCTGCAGGACTGTTGAGATGACCTTCCGGATTTTCAGTTACGGTAAAATCACAGATCATTTCGAGGCTGATACGAAGCTCGGGAGAGTCGGAAATTCGGAAAGTAGCTGGCTCACCGGAAAGAGAAACTCCCACCAAGGGAGAGTCTTGCCCTTGACTTAAAGGAAAGGACAAGGAAGCTTCTTGGAAGCCATTTTTTAACCAATCATACGTCTCAGCATCTGAGTTATTGAGATATCCCATGAGCCGGTCTCCTTGAATGAGGGCATCAGTGTGGAGAGAAAGTTGGTTGATCCTATAACCAGGTGGAGAGGTCGCGTTTGTTATGCCATGAGCACTCACGAGGATTTGGGCACCACTGTCCCCATGATAGTTCAACAGAAAGTGAAACAGCGTGGGGATTTGGATTTGATGTTTGCGTACTAACTCGGCTAATCCCATGGAAGGGTATTTCACCAAAAGGTTGGTAGTCGTCAAAAGTTTCTGTCCGGTTTCTCCCTCGGCTATGATAATCCAACTGCTTTCCTGACTCCATTGATCACGGGCAAACAGATCTAAGTAGGGCATGATGCCGCTTTTGGCAAGATCTTCGCCGATAAAGAAGACTTGGTTGTGTCCGTAATAGAGAAAACGCGGAGTTAAACGATCGATTTTCTGAAGGGCTTCTTGAACGGAATTTCCATCGGCGGAGAGGAGGAAAAACTTGGATTGTGTATCTCCTCCCGTTGAGGAAGAATTCGACGAAGACCCAGCCCCAGAGGATGTCCCTGACCCAGATGTGACGGAAGACTCAGATCGAATCCCTTGAAGGGTCAGACGAATTTGACCATTGACTTTATCAAGACTGATTCCGAGGACAATCAATTGGTCGGCTAATTCATGACCACTCCAACAACCTGGCAAGAATAAAAACACGCAACTAATCAGGAAAAGTGAAGCGCAACGCCTTAAGGTGAAGAGCAAACGGTGAGACTCCCTTCATTGTTTTTTGCCCTTGCCAGTGTTCAAGGATTCTTGCGGTTCAAGGGACTGTTTTTTATGGCTAAGAATCTGCCAAGGGGGGCGTATAAATACATCATTCCATTCCTTCCAGTGAAGAGATGTAACCGGCGATAAATAGGGAACGCCTAGGCTTTGGAGGGAAGAAGCATGGAGTAAAATCGCACTTACTCCTAAGAGAAATCCATAGAGACCAAGTACGGATGAAAGCAAGACGAGAAAATAAGAGATGATGCGCACCGTGGAGCGCAGATCCTCTGTTGGAACTGCAAACGTGGTGATTGCGGTCAAAGCTAGAATAATGACCATGACAGGAGAAATGATTCCGGCTGATACTGCTGATTCACCTAAGACAAGTGCGCCAACAATCCCAATCGCCGGTCCGATCGTGCGAGGGAGACGTAAGGCAGCCTCACGGAAAATATCTAAGGCTATGAGCATGATAAGAATTTCTATGACCGTAGGGATTGGAACATTTTCCCGTGCTGCAGAGAGAGAGAAGATGAAACGTATAGGCAGCATGTCCGGCTGGAAGACCGTGAGCGACAAATAGAGGGCCGGAAGGGTAGCAGCTAATATGTAGGATAGGTAACGAATCAAACGGATGACGCTGCCCACCATGAAGTGTTGAAAATAGTCATCCGGAGATTGAAAAAAGCTCCAAAATGTGGTCGGCATTATTATGGCGAATGGACTTCCTTCAGTCAGGATGACAGCCCGACCTTCCAGCACTGCTGCAACGACTTTATCC
>JAJYAS010000640.1 GCA_021779415.1 Bacillota bacterium | reverse complement strand
GCATCTCTCCCGCACTACTGCTCCGTCTCCGATGAAAGCCGCCTCAGCATAGCTTGTCCCTGCATAGAGGACAGCAGAACACCCGACTGTAAACCCATTTCCCATCCGAAGTGGAGGTAAATTTCCTTGTGTTTTAACCGTACTCGTGGCTGCCGCCTTCGGCAAACGCCCGATCGAAGAGTTGCTCCCAATAAAGCCGTCCTCTCCAAGCTTAACTTGCGAGTAAATCGTAGTGTGATCCCCTATGCGAGTTCGAGCACCAATTTCTGTCTCTGCCCCAATACTAACATAGTTACCCAGTTCACTTCCAGGCCCAATCCTTGTGCCATCGCCAAGGACACACCCCACGCCCAACACGACATTTTCCCCAAGCACGACATTTTCTCCGATCACACAAAATGGCCCGATCGTCACGCTTACCGGGACGGTTGAACTGGAAGGAATTCGATGATGAGTCATTGTCTTTGCTCCTTTCAATAACGGGGAGGATTTTGATTTACAACGTTCGCTCTTGATTTACAGCAAGTGAGCCCTCTACGTGAGCAGCCCACCAAACTTAGGCCAACCTGCCCTTTCATCAGCGGGGCGGGATCCAAGGATGGATCCCGCGCCAACTGAGACAAGGTCGCCTCCCACCGTCCATGGTTCCGGCGACACTCGGCCGTCCTTGGCCAGCGGATGTCGAATTTGGCGGAACCCCGCCTGCTTGCATTAGCAGGTTTGCCTTAGTTTGGTCTGCGATCGTATGGGCGGAGCGGCTGTAACTCAACTCTCCGTGGCTCTCGTTACTCCACCATCGGAAACACAACCGGCTCCTTCGTCTCTTGGCACTTATAAATCGCCAAGATAATCTCCAAGGCCTTCCGTCCTTCTTCCCCCGGAATTGCAGGTTCTCTATCTTCTCGAACTGCTTGAATTAAATCCAAAATTAACTCTCTATGTCCAAAACCATAGACATTCGGCGGATCTCCCTCTTGGCTTTCGAAGATCTCTTTTTTCTCGTCTGCGCTGTCCGGAAATTCCCAGACTTCGACTCGATTGACGGCGATTCCGCCGACGATAACCGAACCCGTTTCGCCGAAGACATTCAAGGTCTCTTCAATGTTCGTGGGATAAATGGTTGAAGCAGCCTCGATCAGTCCGATAGCGCCGCTTTTAAACTTGATAACGGCCGCACCCATGTCTTCCATTTCAATTTTGCGCATAAAGGTTGAGGTATACCCAAAAACCGATTCAACCGGTCCGAAGGTCCACTGCAAAAGGTCGATGTTATGGATCGACTGATTCATTAAGACTCCGCCGTCTTGGAGCTTGGTTCCTCGCCAAGGTGCTTGGGTATAATAGTTGTCATTGCGATTCCAGCGGACAGTCGCCTGTCCATGGGTTAATTTGCCGAAACGGCCATCCTCCAAGGCCTTGCGTAGAAGTTTAATGGAGTCATTAAAGCGGTTTTGATGAATAACCCCGAGTTTTACTCCCGCTTTGCGACAGGCTGCAATCATGGCGTCAGCTGTTTTTAAAGTCATGGCCATCGGCTTTTCGACTAAAACATGCTTGCCTGCTTCAGCTGCAGCAATCCCAATCTCGGCATGGAGCCCACTTGACGTGGCGATCGTGACGACATCAATATCCGTTCTTTTCAGCATTTCCTTATAATCGGTATAAGGCTCTGCCCCGTATTTATCGGCAAAGTTCTGAGCCAGTTCCGGTACAATATCACAAACAGCAACCAGCTCTGCTTCCGGAAGCGCTACAATGGACTCCGCATGTTTCGGGGCAATCCGCCCACATCCGATGATCGCAAACCTCATCTTTGTTTCTTTGTTCATCAAATTCAACCACTCTTTCTTTAATTTATAGTTGCTTCCTGTCAGTATAGGTTTAAGGGGAATCTGTTGATTCCCCTTAAACTTTTAATTTTGAGTCTTGAGTCTACACGGCACATAACTTATTCAGTTTAGATTTTAACGATCTTCTTACGATTTTCCTGAACGCCTTTTGTGGCATTCCTGGTATCTACGACAAGCCCAGCCTTATCGACAACGCGCTCATAATCCACAGTGCTATGATCGGTTAAGATCAAGACACAATCCGCGCTCACTAGAAGTTCATCTGTCAACGGTACGCTCTCCATCTGAAGGGTACTTCCCCCATGTGGTTCGATGACTGGAATATATGGGTCGTGATAAGTAAGCTTAGCCCCTTGTTTGCGAAGGAGTTCGATAATTTTCAAAGCAGGTGATTCTCTCATATCATCAATGTCCTTTTTATAGGCTACGCCAAGGACAAAGATTTCTGCATCCTTCAAGCTCTTATTAACATCGTTCAACGCTCTAACCACTTTATTAATCACGTAGTAAGAGACTTCAACATTGACTTCTCCTGCAAGTTCAATAAAGCGGGTATGAAAATCGTATTCCCGTGCTTTCCAAGTAAGGTAGAACGGATCAATAGGAATACAGTGACCACCTACCCCAGGCCCTGGATAGAACGTCTGAATTCCGAAGGGTTTTGTCCCAGCGGCTTCTACAACTTCCCAAATATCGATTCCCATGCGGTCGCAAAGCATCATTAATTCGTTGACCATGGCTATGTTCACAGCTCGATACGTATTCTCAAAGACTTTGGTTAACTCTGCAGCAGCAGGCGAAGAGACAGGGACCACGTTGGAGATCGTTTGAATGTAAAGTGCATAGGCAATCTCCAAGCAAATTGGAGTCATCCCGCCTACTACTTTCGAGGTATTTTTCGTGCTAAAGCGTTTGTTGCCCGGATCGACGCGTTCTGGCGAGAAAGCGAGGAAGAAATCTTTGCCGACTTTCAGCCCCTTCTTTTCCAGGGAGGGAAGAATAACTTCTTCCGTAGTTCCGGGATAGGTTGTACTTTCTAACGTAATCAATTGACCCGGACGTAAGTATTTAGCAATTACATCTGTCGATGACTGAATATACGATATATCCGGATCACGAGTAATCGTCAAAGGTGTAGGAACACATATGATCACAACGTCGCATTCTGCGAGACGTGAAAAATCCGTAGTAGCTACTAAAATTCCACTCTGTATAAGGTCCTTAAGGTCTTCATCTTTGACATCTCCGATATAGTTGTCCGCCGCATTTACGCGGTCGACCCGTGCAGCGTTAATATCAAAACCAATAACCGGAAACCCTACTTTTCCTTTTTCTACAGCCAATGGAAGCCCTACATACCCTAAACCAATAACCCCAATTTTTGCTTCGTGCTTTTCAATTTTTTCTTTGAGATTCTTGGCAACGACATCTTCGTTGGTTATTACC
>JAJYAS010000639.1 GCA_021779415.1 Bacillota bacterium | reverse complement strand
GGGATTTAATCCACCTGTCGACAGACTCCTTTCCAGCAGGAGATATTACGGTTTCCCATAATACCCGAGTGCCTTAAAGGCACTTGTCTGGTCACCATAGCTTCTGCTTTAGGTGATCCAGCTTTGAAGCGATGACGAAATAACTTATTTCTTCTATATTTGTACGGTCTCCTAAAATTTAATTGTTCCAAACAGGAAGACGTACAATGGTACATTTTACAATCTGGGAGGTGCTTTCCTATTTGTATTTAGATATGTGAATTACTTATTATTTGCCGAAAGAACAACGGGGATACGTGCAGACTGGGCATTCAAGACAAAGACCACCCATTCCTAGCTTGATAATATCAAGCCGGGACAGTCGTTCACCCGTAAGCATCCGAGGGGCGACTAAATCAAAGACGGTTTTTTTAGAATACATGACGCACCCGGGTAACCCCATGATGGGAACATCTCCGAGGTAGGCTAGCATAAACATGGCTCCTGGTAGAACAGGTGCGCCGTAAGTGATGACTTCTGCTCCCATTCCTTTAATCGCTGCGGGGGTGACGTCATCAGGATCTACGGACATGCCCCCACTGACTAAGATCATTTCTGCCCCCATACTTAGTTGGTTGCGAATACTACTTTGGATTAGGGGCACATCATCACTGGCCAACGCTTGCTCAATAACGACTGATCCCCAGTTTTCAACTTTTGCACGTAAGACTGGGCCGAATTTATCTTGAATACGTCCATGATAGACTTCGCTTCCCGTGACGACGATGCCAACCTCCAAGTGTTTTAGAGGCCGCACATCCAGAATAGGGTTAGAATACGTTCCGGCGATTTCCTCCGCTGCAAGGATCACTTTCTCATCAATCATCAGAGGAACGACACGGGTTCCAGCGACTTTATCTCCCTTTTTGACGGGGTAATGATTGTGAAGCGTGGCGAGGATGACCCCTTCCAAACTATTCAACGCCAAGATGCCCTCTTCTAAGGAGTAAAGAAGGCCGTCGTGGGCAGCGGTTAGGGTGATTTTTCCTTCTTTGGGCTCGTCAAGGACTAGGCTGGAACCGGATACTGCTCGTGCCAGACGCTCCGCCGCTTCATTTTCATGAATTAGGCCGGGCGTTTGATCCCATACATAAATATGTTCTTTCCCCATGCTTAGCAGAACAGGAATATCCTCTTCCTGTACGACATGCCCCTTGCGAAACCGGGGACCTTTTACGACACCGGGTATAATTTGCGTCATGTCATGGATAAGAATGGCACCAACAGAATCTTGCACTTTGATTTTTTCCATAGCGATAGCCTCCAGTACATCATGGAAGGTGTGTTCACTAGCGAATGACTTCGATGGTGCGACACGTTCCTATGTTGATAAAAGCCTAGGCATCAGTAGCGATGCAGAGAGCACTAACATCTCGAAAAAGTCGAATGATGGGGTAACTCCTCGACATGGCCAAACATCATAGTCCCGTTAGTTTCCATGCTCAGCTTGTGCACGGTCATTACATCCATTCATTGTTTCCAACTACGCGCTCTCCAGTTCAATACTGTAAAAGTAATAAGCGATTAAAAATAGACAATTATTTAATCAACTATTTTTTCTGTCTTAATTTCTTTATCTTCTTTTCTCTCTTCACCCTCACTAGCAGATTTAAATTCTTTTATCCCTTTGCCTAATGATTTCCCTAATTCCGGTAACTTTCCTGGTCCAAAAACAACCAAAGCAATGACAAGAACTATACCCGCTGTCATAGGCGTAATAAATCCAAAGGTTGTTAGCATAATTGTCCACCTCCATTATTATACTGCCCACAATTCTAAAGTTGTGCGCAACTCTTTTATGTTTACGCTACAGGAAGTTCAACTTGCTGTAACGTGAAAAAAATACACCTGATTTGCCTCAAAGGGACGTAAGGCCTTTATTATACGATTTGCTCCATATTTTCCATTAAGCCTTCTTTTTCCTCTTCTAAAAAGGCCCTTAGCAACTGTGCCAGGCCTCGATAAAAATCAGTATCCGCTTTCATCTCAAACACACTTACAAACTCAAAGATCCACGAATTGAGATGAGCCTGAAAAAACCTCACTTGCCATTCTTGAAGTCTTTCTTCATCCTCGGCATTTTTCGCAGTACTTGTACGACGACAAAGCTCTGCCATAAAGAAGAGCTCAAGGGCGATATGATCCGGGATGAGATCCCAGCCCTCTGCAAAGACAATCTCCCATTCCTTTAAAATGAGATGCATATCCTGCGCTGGTTCTTGCCAAAGCCGCCCATACGTCCCATCAATATTCCGATGGGTATAGCATGACTCATAAGGAAATGTGAGTTTGGGTCCCGGCACATTAAGCAAAGCATCATAGTCCAGTTGAAGTTCTCTAAAATACTTAGGGTCTTCTTCTGCTCTTTTTAGGGCTTTTAAGAGTTCCTCTTTGCCTGAAACGTCGGGTAACCCCATTTGAAGTTTCTCACGAAACCTTGGATTAAACCATGAGTCATCAACTTTTCGGGCTAATCCCCCGGCGAACAAACTGTATAAAGCTGCACGTGTTGCCGACTCGTTCTGGAAATCTGCTGTCTGAGTCATTTATTCACCTTCCTACCTAAATACTACGAACACGAAAAGCGTTCACTTTAATTATGTCATACTTATAGTTCATTAGAAATCAGTACAGAACCCTGAAAATTAATCGGGGTTTGACGAAGGGGAAAAAGAATGGTTTACTTTGGTATGTCCGAAAACGACTAACTTAAAACTAAAGAAGCTTGCGTGCCGTTGTCGAATGCAGAATGCAGGAAGGGACGCCTTCCTGCACTCTAGCCTACAAACGTTAGGTCTGCGATTTTATGCTTTTTCGATTTTCACGCGAGAGTCATAGAAAGAGCAACTTCCACCAATCTTGTCTTGAAGACAAACATTACCAATGGAATCATCGACGCGTAGCGCATAGTTAATATTAACCCCTCTGCCCCGCTTCGTATCTGCGGGAACATTTTTGCCGTCAATGACAGCATCAGCAGCGCCATAGTTCCAGTGACCATAGCCAATGCTGACCGTAAGCACTCCAGGGCGCACCCCTGGACGCAAGCGCACTTTCCCTTTAACCCCATCTTTATTACTTGCCCCGCTCACTTTAACTAAGTCGCCCTCTTTCAGCCCAAGTTTTTCCCCTTCCTCATTATTCATCTCAATGAAGTTCTCAGGTTGAATCTCAGTTAACCAGGGTGCTGAAATTGTTCTACTCTGCGTATGGAACGCTTGTTTATAAGTGGTCGCAATAAAGGGATAACCGTCATCTTTA
>JAJYAS010000638.1 GCA_021779415.1 Bacillota bacterium | reverse complement strand
GGAAATATTGTTTATTGCTATTTACGTCAATAATATGGAAGTGCTCTATTTAGACAAGCTTAATTTTATTTATAGACTAAATGGTGCGGACATGCTATCAGGCATACTCGCCAACATGTAAGGAGAATGGAAACGGTATGAATAAAATCAAGGATATAAACACTGCGAACTCAAAAGAAGACTTTGTCATATTAAATCCACTTACTTTGGTTTTCAAGAGAACAGTCAATTTTGAGGGGAAGGAATATAGTTCCATCGATCTATCTAAGCTTGATGACTGGACATGTGACGATGTGATTTATGTCACGAAAAAATACAATCGTGTGGCTGGAACAGACCAAGGTCCAATGGATGCGATCCTTCCGGAGGCCAATCTTGGGTATTGCCAGTTTGTGGGTGCCGAGGCATCAGGACTACCAATCGATTTCTTTAAACAACTACCGGCTCGTGAGGCAGGGGCCCTGAGGTCGCTAGTCATTAATTTTTTTCATGGCTCGGTCTAGAAGGGGCCACAAAACGAAATATCAAAGAAATCTATGTGAAACTGGCTATACAGACCGGTACGAGCATAGATTTCTTTGTGTCCCTGCCAATATCTGATTTGCTAGAGTACATGGAAATTATTAAGGAGGCGACGGGAAAAGATGGCGAATAGCTATGAAATCTTACTTTCAATAGCGGGAAAATTGAATCCAAGCTTAACGCAAGCTGCTACCTCCGCCTCTAAAGCAGTCGGAGGTATTGGGAATAATGCACAAGATGCCACCCGAAGCCTAAATAATTTAGGCGCTAATGGTTCTCGTATGGATAAACTCAAAACTTCTTTAACCGAAGTTAAGCTAGCCTTCGGAGCTGTCGGAGTAATGGCGGCAGACTACCTCAAAGGAGCTGTAGATAGCGCAGTTAAGTCCCAAAAGGTAACCGCGAATCTAGAGGCCACAATCAAGTCTACAGGTGGAGCGGCAGGGATGACTGCTAAACAGGTAGAGGATATGGCCGGAGGTTTTGCTAAGACTACTTTATTTGGGGGAGATGCTATTAAAACAGGTGACGCAATGTTGCTCACGTTTACTAACATCGGTAAAGATGTTCTGCCGGGGGCTACGGATGCTATGTTGAATATGGCTCAGAAAATGGGGACCGATCCCGTTGCTTCTGCCGTACAACTTGGTAAAGCCTTAAACGACCCCTCAAAAGGGTTGACGGCACTGACAAGGGTTGGCGTAACGTTTACTGATCAGCAGAAAAAGCAAATTGAATCAATGCAGAAGGCTGGGAACATAGCAGGTGCACAGAAGATCATACTGAAAGAGTTAAGCACAGAGTTTGGTGGGCAGGCCACTGCAGCTACAAAAACATATGACGGGCAGCTACAGATGATGAACAAGAGTCTGGCTGGAGTAAAGAAAAGTATAGGCATAGCGGTTCTTCCTTATTTGCAAATGATGGTAGAGAAGATCCAGGGCATCATAACACCTATAGCTGATTTCATCCAGAAAAATTCCCAATTAGTTGCAGTAATTCTGTCTGCAACCACGGCCTTTGGCTTATTTGTGGGTGGTGCTGGACTTGTGCAAAAGGTATTAAGCATACTAGGTCCTGTGGCATCGGGACTGGGGACAACCATAGGAGGGATGATGCTACCAGTAGCGGCTATCATAGCAGTTATAGCTCTGTTAGGCGTAGCTTATGCCAAGAACTTTATGGGAATGAAAACGGCGGTCGATGGATTCATCAACGGATCCATGAAAATTCTAATGCAGGTTTTCAATCAAGTGAAAGCATGGTTTATTGCCAACCTACCGACAATCAAAACTACATTCAAGGCAGTATTTGATGGCATTACTTCGGCAATAAAAAGTGTTATAGCTTTCTTGGAGCCGATATTCATGCCAGTTTTTAGAAATGTACATCAATGGTTTATTACTAATCTACCCGGTATTAAGGCAGCATTCGAGATAGCATTTAAAAAGGTGGTAGAAGTGGCGGGGGTATTATGGTCTTATTTTCAATCAAACCTTCTCCCGATCATAATGCGCTTAGTAAATACAGTTATGGCAAATTTACCTATGATACAAGATATTTTTGCCAATGTCTTTGCAATAATTGGCAACGTACTAGGGATTGCATGGATAGCCATTAAAAAAATTTGGGATATTTTAGTTTGGCTTTACAACTTTATTTCCCCTACGTTCCCACTCATCGGAGCAATCATTAAAACAGCTTTCGACATCGTAATAGGAGTTGTCGAATCTGTAATTGGCACATTCACAAAGTTAGTAGATATTATTACAAAAGCTGTAGGGTGGCTTACGAACTGGAATGGTACTCCTGCTAAAAGCAAAAGCCTTGACGTATCACAAAACACTACATCTGGAGGTATGCAGGCAGCTAGAAAGATGGCTGCAGGAGGTATAGTCCGACACCGATCAGGCGGCATCATGGCGAACATCGGTGAGGGTAGTTATGACGAAGCTGTAATACCTCTTAAACCCGGTGGCGGAATAGGGAACGGCGGAGGATCACCTATAACATGGTCACCACAAATCATTATTCAAGGCAATGCGTCAAAAGACGATGTGAGGCAGGCTCTCAGTGACTCGCAGCGTGATTTTGAGCAAAAAATGAGAATTTATGAGGCTAATAAAAAGCGGGTGAGCTTTGCATGACAAGCTTATCTACAACTCATACAACAGCCGCAGGAGAAACGTGGGATCAAATTGCATTAAAGCTCTATGGCTCCGTGAAATATACCGAGTATCTTATGGCCAATAACCAAGATCCTGCTCTTTTAGCTACAGTTATCTTTGACGCTGGAATTGTTTTGTCTATACCAGTGCTACCAGTTATTACGCAAGTAAACTCAGGTACGCCACCATGGAGGACTTCATAATATGAGACGTGCTGCCGTTTCACTTTCATACGCTGGCGTGGACATAACAAGGGACATAGCTCCTGATCTAGAGAGCTTCAGTTATAAAGAGGTTGCCGAAGGGCAAGCGGACAGCCTTACGATCTCATTACAAAATCGTGGGCTTAAATGGATGGGAGTATGGCTTCCTCAACATGGAGATCAAATTCGTGCATCGCTCACACAATATGATTGGGCAGCGCCCGGAGAAGTAAAAACGCTAAATTGTGGTAGCATGCAGGTGGATTCTCCAACGTTCTCTGGCCCATTTGATATCATTAACCTTAATGCACTCAACATCCCAGTGGCCGAAGGTTTTAGTGATGCCCCGCAAGATACCACGTGGGACAGTATAACAATGTCACAGCTCGGCCAGCTTATTGCTTCCC
>JAJYAS010000637.1 GCA_021779415.1 Bacillota bacterium | reverse complement strand
TTTCCGGAACGGATGGTGTAGGAACGAAGCTTCGCCTTGCTTTTCAGATGAATCGACATGATAGCATCGGGCAAGATGCGGTCGCCATGTGCGTCAATGATATTTTAGTGCAAGGTGCAGAACCTTTGTTTTTTCTTGACTATCTTGCTGTTGGCAAGGTGGAACCGAGTCGGGTTGCCGAGGTTGTCGGCGGGGTTGCCAGAGGGTGTGAAATGGCAGGCTGCTCGTTAATTGGGGGAGAAACTGCAGAAATGCCTGGTTTCTATGCCGAAGATGAATATGATATTGCTGGATTCTCGGTGGGGGTTGTCAATCGGAATCAGTTAATTGATGGCGCAAAGATTCAAGCAGGAGATGTCCTTTTAGGCTTACCTTCAACGGGACTTCATAGTAACGGGTATTCCTTGGCCCGAAAAATAGTAGAGAAAATGCCTTTGGATGAAGTAGTCCCTGAGTTGGGGGAAGCGCTGGGAGAGGCTTTACTTCGACCAACGAAGATTTATGTGAAGTCCATTTTACCGCTTCTTGAGGGAGGCAAAATTTTAGGTATGGCACATATTACGGGTGGAGGGTTAACGGAAAATATTCCCCGGATCTTGCCAGCGGATTTAGGGGTGCAGATTGATTTAAATGCTTGGGAGCGTCCTGCAATTTTTACGTTGCTCCAACGCCTTGGAGATGTAGCCTGGACAGAAATGTATCGAACCTTTAATATGGGGATCGGTTTTGTTCTTGTTGTTAGTCAGGAAAATGAAGGTTTGGTGCGTCAAAAACTCGATGAGTTAGGTGAGAAAAGTTTAGTGATTGGAAGGGTTGTTAAGGGAGAAGGGGTGGAATATTGAGGACGGCGATACTGGCCTCTGGCCGGGGGAGTAATCTTCAAGCCTTGATTGAGGCCTGTCAGAGTGGTTATCTTCCTATTGAGATTGTGGCTGTGGGCTCGGATCAACTTGGAACTGGCGCACTCCAACGATCTGAAGAGGTAGGAATCCCTACTCGTGTTTTCCCAATCAATAATTACCCTCATCGTCAAGCCCAAGAAGAGGATATCCTGATTTGGATCCAGGAAAACCGCGTCGAACTATTACTTTTAGCGGGTTATATGCGAGTTTTAGGTCCTCAATTTATCAGCCAGGCTCAGTTTCCGATTATGAATATTCATCCTTCCTTACTCCCTGCCTTCCCGGGACTTCATGCCCAGCGTCAGGCTCTGGAGTACGGGGTCAAGGTAAGTGGGTGTACAGTGCATTTAGTGGATCAAGGCTTGGACAGTGGCCCTATTATTCTACAGGAAGCGGTTCCTGTTTTGCCTCAAGATACTGAAGAGAGTTTAGCCCAAAGAATTTTAGAGGTGGAACATCGCCTTTATCCAGAGGCTGTTCGTTTATTAGCGTTAGGGCAGGTGGAGCGGTCCGGACGTCGAGTAAAGATTTTGTAACAGGAGGAATTTTAATGAAGCGAAGAGCTATTATCAGCGTTTCAGACAAGACAGGGATCGTTAATTTTGCGCGTGAGCTAGTAGATTTAGGCTTTGAATTGATTTCGACTGGGGGAACTTACAAAACCTTGGATGAAGCCAATATCTCTGTAAACTATATAAGTGAGGTCACAGGATTTCCTGAAATTTTGGAGGGCCGAGTAAAGACACTCCATCCTTTAATCCACGGCGGAATTTTAGCGCGGGATTGTGTCGAACATATCGAACAAATGGAACAAAACGGGATCCGTTTTATTGACTTAGTCGTGGTGAATCTTTATCCGTTCCGAGAAACCATTGCCAAGCCGGGTGTTAGCTTTGAAGAGGCAATCGAAAATATTGATGTGGGTGGGCCAACCATGGTTCGCGCAGCGGCCAAAAATCATGGGCGAGTTACAGTCATTGTTAATCCAGAATCTTATGAAGAGGTTATCAGCGTGCTGCGCGAGACGGGAACAGTTTCAGCAGGCATGCGTAAACGCTTAGCCGCTGAAGCCTTTGCGCATACCGCGGAATATGACCGTCTAATTGCAGGATACTTAGAGCGACAACTTGAACCCACTGGCAGTTTCCCCGCAACCCTTCGCCTAACGGCCCAGAAAGTTCAAGAATTACGTTATGGTGAGAATCCACAGCAAAAGGCTGCCTTCTATATTAATTCTGAAGCTGGGGAAGGCTCCCTAGCAAACGGAAAGCAACTCCAGGGAAAAGAACTTTCTTACAATAATTGGGTCGATATGGATGCGGCTTGGAAAATAGTACACGAGTTTGATTCGTGTGCAGCAACGATTATTAAGCACTCTAATCCTTGTGGAGTGGCTTTGGGGAAAACCCCTTTAGAGGCATATGAGATTGCCTACGCTGCCGATCCTGTCTCAGCTTATGGTGGGATCATTGCTTTTAATAGAGTGGTGGAAACGAACTGTGCTGAAGCACTGCGAGATCGTTTCTACGAAGTGATTATCGCGCCTGAATTCAGTCCAGAGGCTCGAGAAATTCTTACTGCAAAGCCAAATCTGCGACTTTTTGTAGTTGGACGAGGAGATTCAGATAAAACAAAGGCTGGCTGGGCTTTCAAAAGCATTGATGGCGGATATCTTGTGCAAGAGGTTGATCGTGGGACAACTTCGGTTACTGAATGGGATGTTGTGACAGACCATAAACCAACTGAAGAGGATCTCCAAGCCCTTAATTTTGCGTGGCGTGTTGTCAAGCATGTCAAGTCAAACGCTATAGTGGTTACGGATTCTAGACGAACACTCGGTGTTGGAGCAGGGCAGATGAATCGTGTGGGGTCGGTCAAAATTGCTCTTGATCAGGCTGGAGAGGACTCTAAAGGGGCCTATTTGGCCTCAGATGCCTTCTTTCCGTTCCCGGATTCTATAGAAGAGGCAGCAAGGGCAGGAATCCGGGCGATTGTACAACCGGGAGGTTCTCTTAAAGATGCTGCAGTGATAGAGGCGGCGAATCGTTTAAACATCATTATGGTTTTTACGCATCGTCGGCATTTTCAACATTAACAAGGATGGGGAGACGAGGGCTATGGGTTATAGCAAACGGGTGTTAATCGTGGGTAACGGAGGGCGTGAACATGCTCTGGCTTGGAAGTTAGCGCAGAGCCCAGAACTTGAACGACTATTTGTCGCGCCTGGGAATGCAGGAACTATCTTATGGAATGTGGCAATTTCAGCTAACGATATTGGAGGGTTGGTGGAATTTGCGCTTAAGGAAAGGATCGATTTAACGGTAGTCGGTCCGGAAGACCCTTTAAGTCTAGGAATTGTGGATGCCTTTCAGGAAGCAGGTCTAAGAATTTTTGGACCTA
>JAJYAS010000636.1 GCA_021779415.1 Bacillota bacterium | reverse complement strand
GGGAATGGAGCCGAATTCACGGGTAAGGCCTTTGGTTTAACCCGCATTCCGACGGTTAAACGTCAAAGCATGCCTGCCTATGACCCTCGATCAGTCAAGGGGATTGGTGTGACTTACGCTACAACCCCGATGGGTGCGGATCATACTGCTGGGTATTCTGTCACATCGAACGTTTTGAATGTAGGGGGGCGAATTGACCCCTTAGCCAAAGAAGGGCAGGTCGAACTTTCTAGGAATTTACAGATCGCTACGGCTGCTATTGACAGTGCCGGTTTATGTATATTTACGGCTTTTGCCATCCTGGATTATGAACCGGTCTCGCATGCCTTGCTTGATATGATTAACGCCCAGTATGGAACAAACCTGTCTGTTGACGATTGGTTTGATATGGGACGGTATGTGCTTAAAACTGAAAGAGCTTTTAATCAAGCAGCCGGATTCACCAATAATGATGACCGTTTACCGGAATTCTTTAGTGAACCAGTACCTCCTCATAATGCCACTTGGGATTTCACCGATCAAGAGCTCGATCAGGTCTATAATTTTTAGCAAGGGGGTCTAGCAATGCAAGTAACGGTAAAACTTTTTGGCGACCTTCGTGAAGGTCGGTTTGAAGAGAAGACGTCTGAATTAAAGGAAAACAGTCGAGTCATTGATGTTATAAAAAAGCATAATCTACCCCTAGAAGATGTGGCTATCTGTATGGTTAACAGCGAGCAAGCTGAATTTGGACGAATCCTTCAAAACCAAGATACGGTAGCGTTTTCTCCACCAGTCGGTGGGATGTAAGTAACGAAATAGCCCGATATAAAAGGAGGTTAGCTGAGCTAACCTCCTTTTATATCGGCAAACTTGCCGAACCGTCCTGCTTACTGGATAAGAAAACTATGTACTTCTTGTTGTGAATGATAACCGACCATCGTGTCCTGCGGACTCCCTTTTTTAAATAAAATCAGGGTTGGAAGATCCTTTACCTTATACATTTCCTTGACTTCTGGGACTTTGTCAACATTCACGTAATAGACTTCCACTTTGTCTTGAAGATCAGCAGAAACCTGTTCCATGATTGAATGAAGTCGTTGACTGTCAGACGATCCCTCAGAGCCAAATTCGAGCGCAATAGGAGTCGGATTATTTAAGACAGCAGGCAGTTTCCCTGAGAATATTTCTTTGATCATGGGCACACATCCTTTCCTAACCTATCCATAGTCTTCTCAGAAAAAGAATTTTTATGAACCTGTCTCGGTATACCCCTATAGGAAATGTTACAGAAATGTAAAATTAATCAAATTATCTAAGGGGCAACTAATTTCTGGGAGGAATTTAATTCTAACCGTCGAAGAGTATTTACAGCATAGTTTTTAATTCGTTTGCCCAATTGTGCAATTGTAAGTCATATACACTCAGAAAGAAGATTGCCCAAAATTACACAAATTGAGGGAAAAGAGGAGATAAGAGAAGGATGGAAAGCAAATTATCTAAAAAATTTAAAACTATAGTTGCCAGCAGTTTGATGTTAACTGCCATGCTCTTAAGCATGTTTGTAAGTTTGCCTCAAACCGCTTTGGCAGCAACAGCCAAGACCTTTGATTTCGTTGAAGTAACAGACCTTCATGGAACTCTCAATCCCGTAGGGAGTACGCAACCGGTTGCCGCTATCCTAGCGAAACAAATCAAGGATATCAAAGCGGCCAATCCGGATACTGTGCTTCTGGCAGGAGGGGACATGTTTCAGGGGTCTGCTCAGTCCAATATTCTCAAAGGCCAGCCGGTTATCGACATGATGAAGAATATCGGTTTCGATGCCATGGCTCTAGGCAATCACGAATATGACTGGGGTATTGACAAAGTTATCAATCCCCAAAACGCAGTAGTTAGAGGAACAACTATTCCCGTACTAGCGGCTAATATCTACGATAAGACAACCGGAAAACCGGCAAGTTACACCAAACCAGTTCTTATGCTTAAGAAAGATGGCGTAAAAATTGGGGTGATCGGTGTTGTCGACAACAAGGAATTTGCGACTGCTATTTTGCCGGCCTTGATCAAGGATGTGGATTTTAAAGATCCCGCACCGATTGTCAACCAATTAGCCAAGGATTTAAAGAGTCAAGGAGCCCAAATAGTAATAGTTTTGGCTCATATGGGAGCTTATACCGATAAAAATGGTGCTGTAAATGGTAACCTAATTGACCTGACCAAACAATTGTCCGGAGTCGATGCGGTCTTTGGTGGTCATTCGCACTCGATTGTGACTACTAAAGTTAATAACATTCCGGTCGGAGTCGCCAATGTTAATGGCAAAGGATATCTCGATCTTAAGGTTACCCTGAATGCGGATGGGACAGTTAGCACAGGGGATATGAGCTATAAGGATGATATTCCGTTATATACTGCGAAAACTCCGCTAGTCGATGCTGACGTGCAAGCAATCTTAGATAAGGCAAATCAAGAACTGGGGCCTATCTTAAATGAAGTACTTGGTACGACAGACGTTGATCTAACCAGAGCCCAAAGTGCTGCTCCGTATGGTGATTCCATCATAGGTAACTGGGCCAGCTTGGCTACTAAAGACGCGGCAAAAACTGACTTTGCCTTTTCGAACAACGGCGGTTTGCGGTGCGATATTCCTAAGGGTAATATCAAAACCGGTGATATTTGGACGCTTATGCCATTTGACAATACAATCTACTCCATGACGATGACTGGTGAGCAAATAAAAACTGTGCTGGAGGATGCTGTACAAGAGGGTGGTGTGGGCATTCAAGCAGACGGTATTTCATTTACTTATGATCCGAAGAAACCGACGATGAACCGGGTTACCTCGATGAAAAAGTCCGATGGAACCTCAATTATGCCAACTCAAACCTACACAGTAGCGGTCAATAATTTTATGGCTACCGGCGGAGACAAGTTTAGCGGGTTTAATGATCCAGCCATTATCAACAAACAAGATACCGGGATACTGGTGAGGGATGTCTTTATTGCTGCAGTGAAAGCGCAAAAGACCTTGGCTGCAGGAATCGATTACCGAATTAAGCCTAAGTCGGTTGACGTAATTATCCCCCCAACACCGGAAGTGAGCGAACAGACTGACAAATATGTTCAACCGATAGCACCTGCCCCAGTAAAATCGGGGAAAATCATTGCGAAAATAGGCTTAAACGTCCGCGATGGTGCCAGCTTATCCAATAAAATTCTTGGTGCTTTGCCATATGGTTCTATGGTAGATGTGGTTGAGGTTTGCGGCGATTGGGATAAGATTATTTACAATGGCGGTTACGGTTATGTCTATGCTAAATAC
>JAJYAS010000635.1 GCA_021779415.1 Bacillota bacterium | reverse complement strand
GTTACTGATCATTCGTTCAGTGTCGTGCATAGTCGTTTATATTCCATTTGGTAGGCTTTGCTTTGCATGTTCTGCTAATTTGATCCTGTTGATTGCCATAGCAGTTAGCCCAGCAAAAGCTTCTATTAAGCGAAGACGCTCAGGGTCGAATTGCGCTTCTGTTGCATTAAAACAAACACCCAGAACCCCTTGCACTCCCTGTTCAGTACTTAGGGGCAAATACAAAGCCGCAGCGGCGCCTAAGGTTTCCGTTCCTTTACCCGCCTTTTGCCCTTTTTCAAAAACCCAACTAGCTACTGCCAATTCGCTATCATTTAAGAAGTTATTCAATCCTGAATCTCGTTGTAAGACTAATTTACCCTTTTCATTGGGCAGAAACAACCCAACTTGCCCCTCCAAGGTACCTGAAACATTACTTACAATACTCTCCAGAACATCATTTAATTGACCCACTGCAGCAATATCCCGACTTAGGGCATAAAGTGCTGAAACTCTACTCTCTCGCTGCCGTGAATAATTGATTTGTTTCTTCAAGCGATCAGAAAGAGTTCCCGTAATGATGCCAACCAGCATAAAGATCGCGAAGCTTAGTACATAACGGACATCAGCAACCGTAAACGTAAAAATTGGTGGGACGAAAAAGAAATCGAAGGTTATCACTCCCATAGCTGCTGTAATAACTGCAGGAAGTCTCCCCCAGCGGGCTGCACTGAATAAAACAGGTAGGATAAAGAGCATCAAAATATTAACGGTTCCAAGAAAGGAACTTATGGGGGTAATGATCAACGTCATTAATATCATCATAGAAATTGACAAACTACAAGGGACAAATGAAGAACGTTCTTGTTGGGTATTGATACCTTTTTTCTTTACCCTTACTGCACTCGGTTGATTTCCTTGTCCTGCTTCTTGTTGACTCCCTGGGATAACATGAATACTAATACCTTGACTACGACGAATCACTTTGTCAACGACCGAGCCGTGAACGATCTCCCGGAAACGTGTGTGCTCTGGTTTACCAATAATTATCTGGGAAACATTGCGCTTTGTAGCTAAGTGCAAAATCTCTTCGGCTATGTCATCCCCTGTTAGGCCAATGATTTCTGCACCCAACGTTTCCGCCAAACGGAGGTTTTTGGCCATAGAATCTCTTTCAGCTTCATTCCTAGATAGGCTGTGAACGTGAGGTTCCACATGCACCGCTAACCATTCCGTATTTTGACTTGTCGCCATCCTCTTGGCTACTCGAATTAATTTAGCGGAAAAAGGGCTAGCGCTAATACATACCAAAACTTTTTCCCCAGTGGGCCAGGGACCGATGATTCCATGAGCCCGCATATAAGATTCCACCTGGCGATCTACTTTTTTGGCAGTATAACGAAGGGCTAACTCCCTTAGCGCATTGATATTCCCAGGGCGAAAAAACTTCTTCAAGGCCTCAGTCGCCTGTCCAGCAGCATAGACCTTCCCATCTTTAAGTCTTTGAATTAACTCTTCAGGCGGTATATCTATCATTTGGATTTGGGACGCAGTTTCTAAAATCTGGTCTGGAACTGTCTCCCGCACCGTAACCCCTGTGATCTGAGCTACAATATCGTTTAAAGTCTCTAAGTGTTGGATGTTTAAGGTGGTATAAACGTTGATTCCCGCTGCTAATAATTCCTGCACATCCATGTAACGTTTTTTATGCCGGGAACCAATTACATTGGTGTGAGCTAGTTCGTCAACCAAGACAATCTGGGGACGTCGTGTTAAAATGGCATCCAAGTCCATTTCGTAAAAGGTCTTACCCTTATAGTCCTGAGGCTTTATCGGAATAATGGGTAGCCCCTCAAGCATTGCCTCTGTTTCCGCTCTCCCGTGGGTTTCGACTAAACCCACAACCACATCCATTCCTTCAGCCAACTTTTCCTCGGCTGCTTCGAGCATAGCATAGGTTTTCCCAACCCCGGCGGCGGCCCCCAGGAAAATTGTCAGTTTCCCGAGGCCCTCCTTCTCCAGGCTGGCAAGCAACTCATCCGGGTCTATTCGTTTTTCCTTTACCACTTAACCATCACCAACTTATAAAGAATCTAAAGCGATATTTAATTTTAGCACGTTTACTCGTGGTTCACCTAGAAACCCAAGCTGCCTACCCTCCGTAAACTGGTCTACCAGCGCCTGAACCTGTTGAACACTAAAATTCCTAGTTTTTGCTACCCTAGCCACTTGAATTTGAGCAGCCTCGGGGGTAATATCGGGATCCAAACCACTGGCAGAAGCTGTAATCAAATCTCCAGGCACGGGAGCAGTTGCAGATAACCCATTATCTGTTCTCACCTTTTCAGCTCGTTCGGCTACGGAGTCTAAAAATGCTTTGTTGGTTGGTCCTAAATTAGAACCACTTGAATTGGCAGCATCGTAGCCATCCTTGCCCGCTGCTGAGGGGCGACTGTGAAAATAGCGAGCATCGCTAAAGTTTTGCCCGATTAGAACAGAGCCTATAGGTTGCCCATCCTTGTATGCTAGAGAACCTTCAGCTTGTTTAGGGAAGATGACCTTCGATAGGCCTGTCACTACTAAAGGATAGGCGATACCCGTTAACAAGGTCATTACAAGTAACAACATTAAGGCCCTACCCATTGTTTTAAGCATTTAATTTCTCACCCTTCCCAAATATATTTAGGATTATTCGGATATTATAGACAGACTCCGACTTCTGGCTTCCGGCATCTGACCTCCGACTTCTGGTTTAGCTTAAACCCAACATAACCAACAGCATGTCAAGTAACTTAATTCCGATAAAGGGTGCAATTAGACCACCTAAACCGTAGATCAAGAGATTGCGCCGCAAGATTATATCGGCCCCTAAGGGACGATAGGTAATCCCACGTAAGGCTAGAGGAACCAAGGCTACGATAATTAAAGCGTTAAAAATGACCGCTGAGAGAATAGCGCTTTGGGGTGTAGCCAGCCCCATAATATTTAACACACCTAATTCTGGGTAAGTCACTACAAACAAAGCCGGAATAATTGCAAAGTACTTAGCAATGTCATTGGCGATACTGAACGTTGTCAAAGAACCCCTAGTCATTAACAATTGCTTTCCAATCTCCACAATCTCAATTAGTTTGGTAGGATTGCTGTCTAGGTCCACCATGTTTCCTGCTTCTTTGGCAGCTTGAGTACCGCTGTTCATGGCCACTCCCACATCAGACTGGGCCAAAGCCGGGGCGTCATTGGTCCCGTCCCCAGTCATCGCCACTAATTGACCTTTGGCTTGATATTCTCTAATTAATTTTAGTTTTTGTTCTGGTGTCGCCTCTGCCAGG
>JAJYAS010000634.1 GCA_021779415.1 Bacillota bacterium | reverse complement strand
TTTTGCCGTTTACACGACTGATGGGTAAAACTCGTATTGCAGAAGATGCCGTACTTGGGCCTCAGACCAGTTTGGTGAATTGTACTGTGGGGTGTGGATCTGAAGTGACCTACACTGTGGCTAAAGATGCGTCGATCGGAGAACGCTGTCACATTGGACCCTTTGCCTATTTGAGGCCAGGGACAAAGCTGGAAGCGGAAGTAAAAGTGGGCGACTTTGTCGAAATAAAGAATAGTTGGATCGAAAAGGGATCGAAAGTACCCCATCTAAGTTATATTGGAGATACACATATTGGGAAGTCAGCCAATATTGGAGCGGGTACAATTACTTGTAATTATGATGGGCGCAACAAATATCCAACCAAAATTGGAGATAACGCCTTCATCGGCAGTAATACAAACCTAGTTGCTCCGCTAGAAGTAGGAGATTATGCTGTTACGGGCGCAGGTTCTACTATTACCAAGAATGTTCCCGCACAGGCCTTGGCTGTTGAGCGGAGCCAGCAAGTGACCAAGGAAAATTGGAAGCGCAAAACAATAAAATAGGGGGCTATAAAAGGCATGGCGGCAAAAGAATTTAAGATTTTCTGTGGGAATGCCAATCGGCCGTTGGCACAGGAAATTGTGAGTTATCTTGGAGTTCCGCTCGGTGAAGCAAAAATAAAACGTTTCCAAGACGGGGAAACCTGTCTAGCCATTGATGAAAGTGTTCGGGGGTCGGATATCTACGTTGTTCAACCCACCTGTTATCCCACGAATGATAACATCATGGAGTTATTGATTATGATTGATGCCATTCGTCGGGCCTCAGCACGCCGTATTACTGCCGTAATGCCCTATTATGGTTATGCTCGCCAAGAGCGCAAGTCAAAGGCACGTGACCCCATTACGGCGAAATTAATGGCCAACCTGATTACCACGGCGGGAGCCGATCGCGTTGTGACCATGGACTTACACGCTCCGGCAATTCAGGGATTCTTCGATATTCCTTTGGATCACTTGCCCGGAGTCCCGATTCTGGCTGAGTATTTCAGGGAGAAGGGACTTGAAAACCTTTGCGTCGTTTCTCCAGATTTAGGTGGAGTTACACGAGCGCGGAATCTGGCTGAACGGATCGGTGCGACCCTTGCTATTATTGATAAGCGGCGGCCAGAACCCAATGTTTCTGAAATTATGCATGTCATTGGTGAACTGAAGGGTAAGACCGTGATCATGATTGATGACATTATTGATACCGCAGGAACCATTACCCAAGGGGCCCAAGCCCTCCTAGAACGGGGTGCCAAGGAAGTGTATGCTTGCTGTACCCATCCAGTCTTATCTGGGCCGGCTATAGAGCGTTTGGAAAACTCCGTTATTCGTGAACTTGTGGTGACGAATACGATTCCTCTAGGGAAAGAGAAGACGATTCCCATCATTAAGGTCTTGTCAGTGGCCCCGCTCTTGGGCGAAGCTATTGTTCGTATTCACGAAGATCTTTCGGTCAGTAAACTCTTTAGTTAGAAAAGACCCCTGGGGTATTAGCCCAGGGGTTCTTTGGTTATAGGGATTTCCGAAGCAGTTTGATCGTCTGAGACGGTTGATTCAATTTCGGGGATGATGACGGGGATTTTCTCGGAAGCAGGATTAGAAATAGATTGGGTTTTCGTTCGTTTGAAGTAGCTGCTGATGGTGTGAGTTGTTTCCGAAGCCAGATGAGTGGTGGAGTGGACTAAGTTTTTAAGGGAGTCATTGAGTCCTCTATCTGCGACGGTGAGTGCATTTTCACTTCCTTTTTGAGTGACGATGACATCGTGTCCAATTGTCAGAATGTATTCTGCAGCAATCAGGGCCTTGCCGCTCAAGAATCCTTCGAGTTTACCCCCTGAAATCTCTATTTGGGTTATTTTTCCTGTTTGCGGATCAACATAATATTCATCCGCTGTGCCTAGTGTTTTTCCTGTTTCTGTGACCATCTTTGTCCCGATGATGGTCAATTTTTCTTTGACTAAATCGAATAGTTCCGGTAAATTTGAGGTTTTTTCCACGTGGGATTCCTTGTCAATTGTGATAGCGTCATCGCCAACACTGACGACTCTTGAATAAGGGATAATGCGCTGATCCTTGAAAAAACCTTTAGGGTCCACGACAATGGCTGCTAGAGACTTGGTACTGGCGTTAAGAATTATGTTCTTGACATATCCGATTTGTTGCCCTTCCTGAAGAGAAATGATCGGTAAGGATAAATACTTTCGACTGGGTTTCACATGGTTCACCCCCCTTTTGGTGATGATTCGATTCCTATTCTTAAAGAATCTATTCAGGGTGTGAGACGAATATGCTTTGGAGGAGATTAGAATGAAGGTTATTGTCGGTCTCGGAAACCCAGGTCCTCAATACTCAGAGACTCGCCATAATATTGGTTTTTTGTTAGTGGACCTGTTGGCAGAGTTTTACGAACTTCAATTTCGGACAAAATTCCAGGGATTGTGGACGGAAGGGAATGTGGAGGGGGAACGTGTTCTCTTTTTGAAGCCTCAAACATTTATGAATTTGAGCGGACGTTCGGTGAGTGATCTCTGTCATTTTTATAAAGTTCATGGGGACGATTTATTGATTGTTCACGATGATATGGATTTACCATTGGGTAAACTCCGTTTGCGTAATCAGGGTAGTGCAGGGGGACATAATGGAATTAGATCCATTCTAACTGAGCTGGGATCTGAGAAGTTTTGGCGACTAAAATTGGGTGTGGGTCGCCCGCCCAAGGAGTGGGACCCCGCGCGGTTTGTCCTTTCCCCCTTTGAAGAAAATGAACTTGCGTTGTTAGATGAGGTACTTGGACGTGCAGTGAAGGCGACGCATCTCTGGATTAAAGGGGAAATGGATCATGCCATGAATTTATACCATCGTTAGATAGAGTATAACCTCCTAAGCTAGGGGCAATTCTACTAGCTAGGGAGGTGATTCAGGATGAAAATTTTAAAAGTTTGTCAGGCCTGTGATCGAATTATTGGGGAGATTGAGTTAGATGACTTGACCAGCCAGAGTGTGGACCCTATAATGGATATCGTTGGAAATGTTGCATATGCCCTTTGTTCGGGTTGTGCGCACGAAATGGAACTGGAGCCGAGAAACGTTTACCATTAAGGGAAGGGATGTTAAGCTTCGTAATTAAAGGATGCGTTGAGTATAGGGGGCATGTTGAAGAACACCATGTCCCGTGTTTTAGTAGGGGGAGGCAAATGGGGGTCCTTTGGCGGACGTTCATCTTTTTTTGCTGCCCGAAAGGATGAGTGTTTTTTGGATACAATTCATGATTATCTTAGGCGGGG
>JAJYAS010000633.1 GCA_021779415.1 Bacillota bacterium | reverse complement strand
GTTGCAATCGATCGCAGAAGACACGCTTAAACCGAAGCTCGAACGGGTTGCAGGTGCGGCCTCAGTTACTGTTGCCGGAGGATATAAAAATCAGGTTAAAATTAGCACCCATATGGAGAAAATGAAGGGGTATGGGTTGACGATCGATTCTTTGGCCAAAATCATTGGTGCGGAAAACCTTAATGCTCCTGGGGGCCAAGTGCAAAAAGGAACCCAGGACCTGACGATCCGGACGACCGGCGAATTCCAATCAGTGGACGAAATTAAAGAACTATTAATCCCTCTCACGAACGGAGGACAGATCAAATTAAAAGATATTGCCGATGTCGGAATAGAACCTAAAGAAATCACCGCGATATCCAAAACAAATGGAGAAAAAAGTATCAGTATCTCTATTCAAAAACAATCTGGTACGAATACCGTGAAAGTGGCGGATGAGGTCAATGCCACGGTTGAATCCTTTAAGAAAGACTTTCCGGATCTGAAGATTGATACCGTGATGGATCAGTCTATCGCGATCAAGCAATCCATTAAAACAGTTGAAAACGAGGCCATTCTGGGAGGACTCTTAGCGATTGTTGTGGTCTTTCTCTTCTTCCATAATATTCGTACAACCTTTATTACTGCCACGGCGATCCCTATTGCCATGATGGCGACCTTTGCCGTACTCTACTTTGCTGGGATTACCCTTAATATGATGACGCTCGGGGGACTGTCCTTAGCAATGGGACGCTTAGTCGATGATAATATCGTCGCTTTAGAAAACATTCATCGGCATCGAAAAGCCGGATATTCGAAGACAGAAGCGGCAATTAAAGGGGTCTCAGAAGTCGGAATGGCGATTTTCGCCTCCACGTTGACCACGGTTTCAGTCTTTCTTCCAATTGTCTTTGTGCAAGGAATGGTGGCCACGATTTTCCGTGAGCTAGCCCTGACTGTCACGATATCCCTAGCGGCTTCGCTGCTCGTTTCTTTGACCTTGGTTCCGACACTTTCGGCCAAGCTCATGCAAACTGAGGCGATACCTGAAGGCCGCAGAGGACCTAAAGGGGTTGTTGATCGCTTTAGTCGGTGGTTTGATCGACTCTTTGGGCGCGTTGAGACCATATATCGGAGATTTTTACACTATGGACTGCATCATCGCAAGACTGTCGTTGCGCTGGCCACGGTGATCTTTGTTCTTTCAGCGGCATCGGCCCTTAGCTTAGGGGCAGAATTTATGCCGGCAACTGATGTGGGACAACTCAGCGTGAAAGTGACGCTGCCGGATGGAGCGAAACTTCGTGAGACTGAAGACACAGTTCTGGAAATCGAGAAGAAACTCGAGGGAATCAAAGAGGTTAAAACAGTCTTTACTCAAATCGGGACCAGCGGGGGCCTTTCAATTGGAGGGGATACCGCGAATACAGGTAACATTAATATTCAACTGATTGATTTAAAGAACCGCAAGCGAAGCGTCGGAGAGGTGGGCGATGAGATTCGTTCGCTGACCAAAGACCTGCCTGGTGCTGAAATTAATGTGACCCTTACAGACACTATGAGAATGGGCGGATCCACAACCCCGATTGACATTGCCATCAAAGGAGAAGAACTTGATCAACTCAAAAAGATTGGTATGGAGATTCAGAAGACCGTTGCGTCGGTAGACGGGACTCGTGAAGTCAAAACCAGCATGACAGAGGGGATTCCTGAAGTTGTGATTAAGATCGATCGGCCTAATGCTGTGCAATTCGGCTTAACGGCTGCTCAGATTTCTCAAGCCGTAAAGGGTACCATCTCAGGAACAACGGCTACCCGTTATCGTTATCAAGGCAATGAAATCGATGTCGTGCTCAGTGGGGATGATACCTATAAGACGAGTCTGGCGAACTTAGAACAGACTCCCATTCCCACCCCTACAGGGATTACTATTCCGTTAAGCCAAGTTGCCAAGGTTACACTGGACCGTGGGCCGGTCATGATTGACCGTACGGGACAGACTCGTGTAGTTCATGTCACAAGTCAAATCATGAACAGGGATCTTCGGAGCGTTACGACAGATATTGAGACTAAGTTAAAAGGGTACAAGATCCCTGATGGGTATACTTATGAAGTGGTTGGGCAAAATAAAGAACTCACCGACTCGTTCAAGGATTTAGGATTGGCGTTAATTCTAGCAATCCTGCTCGTTTACATGATTCTCGCCTCACAGTTCGAATCCTTGCTACATCCATTTACGATTATTTTATCCTTGCCGATGGGATTCTCTGGAGGGATGCTGGGACTCTTCATTACCCGAAAGACCTTAAGTGTGCCTTCGTTTATTGGATTGATTCTCCTGATCGGAATTGCCGTAAGTAATGCCATCGTTTTGGTGGATTATATTAATAAACGCAGAGAACGAGGGGAGGAACGTGAGGAGGCTATTGAAAACGCTGGGCCGATTCGCTTGCGACCCATTATTATGACCTCACTTGCTACCATTCTGGGCCTTATTCCGATGGCCTTAGGCATCGGAGAAGGTTCGGAGACAATGGCTCCGATGGCTGTAGTTGTTATTTTTGGACTCACTCTATCTACCTTTTCCACCTTGTTGCTAGTCCCGGTCATTTATACTATTTTTGAAGATATTCGGGACTCGAGGAAGAAAAAGAGGGAAAAGAACCTAATTACAACAACTATAACACACTCAGTTTAAAGGCGAAGTTCGATGAATACAACGTTATTAGTTTAAAGGAGATAATATCAATGGCGTCGCGAGAAGAGAAACAGACAGACATCATTAAAGCATCAATTCGAGTTTTTTCTGAACATGGCTTCGACGGCGCAAAGATGGAGTCTATCGCTAAAGAAGCGGGTATTGGTAAAGGCACAATTTATGAGTATTTTGAAAGTAAAGAACGTTTATATGAAGAGATCCTTAAATTCAGCGTAGAAGAGTATCGTCTTGGGCTAAAAGAGAGCATGACCCGAGGGGAAACGATTGAGGAAAAGCTTCGAAACTGCGCTTGCTTTAATACCGAATTTCTCAACGGGCATATGGATATCGTGCAAATCTTTATGCAAGTTAATATTCTTTCTAAGGAAATGCGAGTTCAACTCTTTGCCGAACATCTAGCTATCCTAAAAAATTACACAGAAATGGTTCATGCAGCTAAACTAAAAGGGGAGATTCGAGAGGATCTCGATGAAGAACTTGCTACCTACTGTATTGCCGGAGCTCTAGATCTGTTTTCTAAACAAAGGGTTTTGATGGATCCCCAACCTCTAGCTAAAATTGATCATCAAGGGATTGTAGGGGTACTATTAAAAGGACTTAAATAAATAAGCGTTACC
>JAJYAS010000632.1 GCA_021779415.1 Bacillota bacterium | reverse complement strand
GTAGCCGCATGCATTTTTACCGGAACATTAACTAAGCCAAAACTAATGGATCCCTTCCATAATGTATGCATATAACATTCCTCCTCGACTTAGTGTGAACATCAAATACGTTTTCCATGCGATAAAAGAGCCTATAAGCTGTGAGCTTCAGCACTCTCACATTGGGAATAATTTCAATATTAAGTATTAAAATTTGTGAGAACGATAAAAGAAAGGAAAAAGAATAAGGGGGAGTGCTTTAACATGCTGATTTTTTTTACAAAATTCATTAGCTCTTTACAGAATATAGTAAAAATTGAAGATTCAATTACGACGGGACTTCTGGGAGGTTTAATCGGTACTTTCTTTATGGATCTGTCTAATCTTTTAATATTTAAAGCAGGAAAAACCGAAACTCTATATGGACATATAGCTGGTGGATTATTTGTAGCACCTTACAGGACAAAACAAAGGAAGAATTTCATTTTAGGCGAAATAGCACATTTTGGTATAGGTTCCATTTGGGGAATTCCACTGACATATATTTTTAAAAAAACCGGAAAAGATCATCATCTGCTTAAAGGCACGTTAATATCCATGCTTTCTCTAGGCACTCTAATTGGAGGGCAAAAACTTGGTATGTTAAAAAAGTTCAGGCTAACAAAGACATTTTATTCTGCTTTATGGAACCATTTAGTTTATGGTCTAGTTTCTGCACAGACCATCGTTTGGTTCTCAGACCCAATTATATTTGCCTCATCAAACTCAAAAGAAATTAGCCGTGAAACATCTAGACAAGTTAAATAGGAGGTTACTTATTCTAATTTCATTGGGTCTAGTAATGCAATTGACAATGACTGCAACATCTAGAGTTACATTCCTAGTGTGATTCTCCGATCGCAGAAACTAAAACTCAAAAAAGCAATCTCATCTAAAAATAGATAAAGATTGCTTTTTTAATATTGCTTGTCGTGCCAAGTCCAGTGGAATCGGCTTTATCCAAGCGCCTGATAGGTCTGTTGTAAAAGTATAGCATCCTCCTCTAGGTTCGGGCTTTCGCAAATGGCCAATCCTTCCACCCCAAAGGTATGACAGGCTTTCATTAACTCTTCATAACGCAAGTCGGACTCCTTTAAGACCAGATGCTTTTTCTCGCCCTTCAATCCGTATTCAATGCCCGAAATATGAAAATGCACATTTTTCACCCAGCGATCCCCCAGCCCCTCTGCCGTTTCATTAAGGATCGCACAAAATTCATCATAAGAGTTAAACCGACCATTCGACCGGGCATGAAGGTGGCTAAAATCAATACACGGTAATACCCCCGGAACCTCTTGGGCAATTCGAATCGTCTCCGCCAGATCTCCAAATTGGGTCCCCTTTCCCGTCGTTTCCGGGCGAAGCATAACATCATTACCCTCCGCGTCGAGCGTTTCTCGCACGATCGTAAGTTCACGGACTACCCTTGCGAGTACCACCTCTGATGAATCCTCATGATTGAAGGCCGGATGAAAAATAACGCTTCGCACTCCGAGAATTTGTGAAATGCGTGCTGTATGAAGAATACGATCCCGACTTGCCGTAATTTTCTCCGGCTCACGAGAGTTGAGATTAATATAGTAGGGACCATGACAACTTAATGCGATCCCTTCCTCTTGGGCAACAGCGCCAACTTTTCTCGCTTTTTCTTCTCCCATCCGCACTCCCTGGACAAATTCTAATTCCATAGCACCAAGATTGAGCTCCTGAATACGACGTACCCCACCTTCACTTGATCGATCCGCGGAGGAGAGTGGGACACCAGCAGTTCCAAACAATAATGGCAAATAAGTTCACTCCATTGCTATTTTTTCTCACATTATATCCCCTTTCTTCTCAAATGCCAATGTACGAAACTATTGAACTACAGCCCCTTTTGCTCTATCCCGCTGAATAGGAAACCAAGATGGACTGTGGAATTCATCAGCACTAAACGCCATTTATCATGATCATACTCAAAGACATTGATGCATGTGTTGTCTTGTTTCATTTGCCAAAAATGGCTCTGTTCGATCTCTAAGATGTCGCATAGAACAGCTTTATTGACGGCATCATGCGCGACAACTAGAACGGTTTGCCCTTGATGTTTTTCAGCAAGCTCCTTAAAGGCTTCCATTGCCCGTTTGCGAACTTCTTCAATGCTTTCTCCATCAGGCATCTGCACATCCACTACTGTGGTACGCCAGCGCCGTAAGAGATCCGGATAGAGGGCTTCAATTTCGGCAGCATAAAGCCCCTCCCATTTCCCATGGTTGATTTCTAGCAAACGATCGTCTTTGACGACTTCTAGTCCATGGAAGTTTGCACACATCACCGCCGTATCATAAGATCTGGACAAAGGACTGGCATATACCGCATGTATTGGGACGTTCTTTAATGCTTCAGCCACGAGCTTCCCCTGCTTGAGCCCCACTGGGCTAAGGGGGGTATCGATTTGCCCTTGATATCGCCCTTCGTGGTTCCAGATGGTTTCACCGTGCCGAACCAAAATAAAGCGTGTCATCTTCTTCATAGTTACTCCTCCATTATGTTTCTTGGGATGCTTCATCCCATATCAACTCAATCTTTTCCCGCTTCGTTTTAAAGACACACGTTAGCCTATCAGAAACATCCTTCGCCACCCCTCTTTAGCCTACTAAAATACAAAACCCACCCCAATTTCTTGGGGCGGGAAAATCCGCGGTGCCACCCAGTTTAGACTATTAACAACAAGTAACGCAAATTATAAAAACCCCTCATCCCTGAAAGGGACGAGAGGTTAATCCCGCGTTGCCACCCATGTTGCTTTAACAGCCAACTTAAACCACGCTGTATCGGGCGTAACCCGTCACGATTCATCATCGGATACTCCGGAATGGAATCCTATGCATGTTTCACCGACTCGCACCGAACGTCGACTCTCTTTAGAACCCCTGCATTGGACTTTTCCATCATCATTTAGTATTTATATTGCTATGAATTATAAAATGTCCGTGCTGTGAAGTCAAGTGTTTTTTAAGGTAATACATTACTTTTAGTTATTCCTTCCTCAGGTTCCACTAACATTCGCTCTTCTCTTACATACTGTCTTGAAATATAGTTATACTAAGATTACTTTCATCAAGCAGTATTGTTGAAAGAAACTGCCATTCGAAAAGGAGGATTCCACATGTCAAGACGACATAGTAGCATCATGTCTTATCAGTTGAAAGAACAAATTGCTCAAGAGTTAGGTTTTGCTGGGACCCTTCAGCAAGAAGGTTTTGGAGGGGTTTCTTCAAGAGACTGTGGGAATATGGTGAAAATGGCTATCGAATTAGCGGAA
>JAJYAS010000631.1 GCA_021779415.1 Bacillota bacterium | reverse complement strand
AATGGTTTGCTGAGGATGGCGAAATAACAATTCGAGGTTAGCTTGAATAACTGTCAAGGGTGTTCGTAGTTCATGTGATGCATCAGCTACAAAAGTCTGTTGCTTATGCCAAGATTTCTTGATGGGTATAAGGGCCTTCTGAGCCAAGAGATAGCCTGCTAATAAAGAAATCCCTACACCGACCAACCCACCCACAAGAAGAACCATAAATAAGCTATCCAGCATATTCTTTTCTGGTTCAATGCTTTGGATAACCTGAAAAACGCTTACCACTCCTAACGCTTCAGGAAGTGCGATTTCTGTCACAGGCACTGTCAGAACACGATAAAGGTGGTCCTGAATTGACAGAGTTTTAATGCCGCTAGTACTCAGAGAGGACTTAAACTGCTCTGCACCTGCTGTATTGAAAGCTTGCCCAGGGACTTGAGCCAACAAATGCTGTTCGTCGTCCCATAGAAGATAAATCACGCGTCGAGTCTCTGGGCTTTCGACAGAAGGCTTTCTTAATAGATCATCCTTGAACTGTTCACGTTGTTCATTTTCTGCCGCTTGTGTTAAAGTGTCATCCAAGCCCGAATACAAACGATATTCGGTGAAAAAATAGATCGTCACACCTAAGCTAACCAGCACAAATAACATGATGGTTGAATTTAAGGCTACTAAGCGAATTCGTGTTTTTTGAAACATGTTCACCTTTTTTACTCTCCTCTAAAAACGTATCCAACCCCCCGAATAGTATGAATATATTGCCCACATTGCGACAACTTCTTGCGCAAGAAGTGCACGTAAACATCTACCATCGATATTGCTGCTTCGGAATTAAATCCCCAAACTCGATCGAAAATTTGTTCACGAGTTAAGATTTGTTCTCGATTATATAAAAGGTACTCTAGCAGCTCATATTCCTTAATCGTGAGTTTTAGTGGTTTTCCGTCGACAAATCCCTCATGTTCACTAGGTCGGAGTGAGATTGGCCCATATCTAATCTCATCTTCATCAACGGTTCTATTTCGGCGCAGTAGTGCCCTTACTCTTGCCAACAACTCCGCCACAGCAAACGGCTTAACAAGATAATCGTCCGCACCGGCGTCTAAGCCATTAACACGGTCCTGTACAGTATCCTTGGCCGTAAGAAAAAGAACTGGGGTAAGGATCTCTTTGTTACGCAATTCTTTTACAATCAACAGCCCACTTCGTTGTGGAAGCATAATATCAAAAATAAGCAAGTCATAAATATTTCGTTCAGCTAAGAATAAACCCTCATCCCCATCAACTGCAAAGTCCAGCTCATAGGATTCTTCTTCAAGGATAGAGATGATCGTTCTCAAAAGAGGTTGATCATCTTCAACTACCAATATTTTCATAAAACTGTTCCTTTCGCCCATTTCGCGCAACACTCAATGGCACCAAGAAAGTTCGACCTACCTTCGCCAGCCATAGTAGTAGTGTGGACAAAATTTTCATTCATCAGTGGTGCCGCGTAGCGACATGTGGATGTGACTGATATTAAAAAGAGCGAACCCTAAAATCCCCTTAGGTTTCGCTCCTTAACGTTGTTATCAGACAATGGGGCAGCCATTTACCCTTTGCTTACATGGGCTGCTACTTTGATCGAATTATTGACATCAGAAATTCCCGGTACATATTGAATCATTTTCTCCGCGAATAGCCGATCTTCTTCTGAATACACTTCACCTGTCAGAAAAGCAATTCCATCTTGAACAAAAGCACGAATTTGTCCAGAATTCAGACGATGCAGGCCGAGCTTAGCGACTAACTGCTCCGTTAACCACAAATCGTCTCCTTGTGAGCGGTGACGGGTAAATACTTCGCTAACCACCGCTTTTACACCGGGTACCTGATAGGCTGTTTCAACAGCCCATTCCATTGCTTCCTGGTTATCAACCATTCCAGTTAGGGTAATCAGGCCATTTCGAGCCTCTGTTTTAATTTCGTGAGCATTAACCCACGGGGATGCGACCAAGGCGTTTTCCACACGATTGACTAACGTTGCGTCATCCACAGCCTTTTCCAAAAACTGAATCTCACTTCGAATTTCTTTAACTCCACGGACTTGGGATGCTAAGCGTTTCGCCAACCGTTCCGTACTTTGAGTCTCAACGTGCCCGAGTAAGGTCGCAATTCCTCGGCTTACTCGACAACCCAAGGTCGTGATATCTTTATAATTGGATCCTTCAAAACGTTCATTAATACCTTTTTCAACGTCTTTATCAGTGATATTCCCGTCATTAGCTACCGTTAACGAGTTATCCAATTCTCGGACCCCATCAATTCGGCCAACCCGACTACCAAAAAAATCCTTTTCCACAAGACTGTCAACCGTTCCCCAAAGTATGGCTTTGTCCCCTTTAACCTCCACATGAAGTCCTTGACCGCTTTCCCCAAAATGTGTATGAATAAGGTTCTTAATATCCCGTAGGACATCTTGATCGGAACGTGAATTATGCATAAATCTCCCTCCACAATGAAAATCTCCTGTAACATTCTCACTCTAGAGGGTATTTTATCCCAAGACTTCCTCTTTTAATCCCTGCGAATTAGTTTTACCTGGGATCGGAAATTTTGTTATGTTAGCGGCAACCTGTTCCAAGCAATGTAATTGCTCTCTAAGCCCTAAAACTATTAAGAGATCCCCCTGCCAGATCTCTTCTTTTGCATCCGGATTACTGATAACCTGGGTATCACGCAAAATGGCCAGAATCATTGCACCTGTCTGCTGTTTAATACCACTCGTTGACAACGTCTTTCCAACTAGGCAAGATCCCTCATCAACCCTCAGTTCCACCATTTCCATCTCTATATTGTGATCATGAATCACTGTCTCGAGATACTCCATACTAATTGGTTTTAAAATGGACATTGCCATTCTCCATCCCCCGAGAACAGCAGGAGAGATTACTTTGTCCGCACCAGCGCGCAATAACTTCTTTTCAGACTCCAACTTATCCATTCGAGCAACCACTTGAATGCCTGGATTAAGCCCTTTGGCTGTTAACGTTACAAACACATTTAAGGAATCCTCCGGTAAAGCACTAATTAGTCCTTTAGCTTTTTCAATACCAGCCTTTTTGAGCGTCTCATCTTGCGTCGCGTCACTATGAATAACTAGGAAACCCTCGTCAATCAGTTCAGGTATGAGGTCTTCCTGTTGCTCAATTACAACGAATGCGACTCCTTCTTTGCGAAGCCTATTAAGCACTTGTCTGCCCACGCGCCCTGCTCCGCAAACTATAATATGTTCTTTAAGCCCCTCAATCTTCTTATTCATCTTTCTTCTCCCATACACCCCAGCCAACTGGCCCTC
>JAJYAS010000630.1 GCA_021779415.1 Bacillota bacterium | reverse complement strand
TTCTAGTATTTTAAGTAAGAAGCTACAGAAACTAAACCGATGTCTAATTTGGTGTGATGGAGGTTTTAGTTATGAGAAAGGTTAATCCCAGTGGTTTAAGTCTTCTTCAGCCCGGTTGGTTTGTTCTCCATGTACTTGGAATATTTGGCCTGATTATGCTGGGCATGGCCCTCGAACGAAGAACTTGATTTTGCTAAGTAATCCAAGGATTCACCCTTGACCTAGGCCACCAAACTGGTGGCCTTACCTTACATAGGCAATGAGTTCTGCAATTTTATTCTTTCTCGTATAATCTGTTGGCTTGTCATAAATTTCGAGCATACCGATCTCATCAGATGTTAATTTCTTTTTCTTTTTCTTCTTCCATTTTATAGATGTCTTCAATAATGTCATTAGCATTTTATCTAACAAATTTAGTTTACGATAATCAAAGCCACCCCGTAAGTAAAAGAATCGTATAACTTTTTGTTGCTCAGAATTAAAGTTCTTATCTTTCACTTCCCTGACCAGGTCATCTCTTAAAGGCGACACCCCTGTAGCAAAGACAACAACTTTTTTATCCTTAAGTTTGTCGAGGTTTTGTGTTATGAACTTTACCCCGTTAATACCCGCGGCATACAAACCGCCACCATAAATCACGGAATCATAGGCTGTCAGCATATTAGTAGTGACGTCTGAAATGTCAAAAATGTCAGCTGACAACTCCTCCGAAATCCACTCTGAATATTTCTTTGTGAATCCTGTTTTTGACTTGTATATTACCATGGCTTTCATCAATTTCACCTCGAATTTATAGACTTTCACAACTCTTATTAGATTCTCTACATCTCTACTTTTCTAGATTATCGTTTTTAGTTAACTTTTTCAGTCCAAAAAAATAACCGATGCAAGTGATGACCAATGGTAAAAATATAGATCCGATGTCAGGCGCTTGCATCTTTCTATCACAATTATGATATAATATCCATAGAAAAAGTGATAAGGTGTGATTATATGCCTGTTATAAAACCAATTTCTGATCTGCGTAATAACTTTAATCAAATATCTGAAATCTGCCACGAGGGTGGCGAGCCAGTGTTCATCACTAAAAATGGTCAAGGCGATTTGGTGGTAATGAGCATGGCTTTATATGAAAAGAAACAGGCCTTACTGGAGCTATACCAAAAGTTAGCTGAAGCAGAGGCTCAAAGTGCGGCTCAACTTCCTCGCATCGCGCACAAAGACCTCATCCATAAACTGCGAGCAAAGATAAATGGATAAACGGTTTCTTATCGAGTACCTTCCGATTGCAGAAAACGACTTGACTGAAATACTTGAGTATATTCAGATTGACAACCCAACGGTAGCATTAATCTTTATTGACGAAATCGACAGGGCCATCTCGAAATTGGCCTTTTTCCCTTTCATAGGACCTGTACCAAAGGACCCTAGACTTATTCACCTCAACTACCGAATGCTGGTCGTCGGGAGTTACATTGTTTTTTATGTGGTTCTTGAGGATGTCGTAGAAATCAGAAGAATACTACATGCAAAACGAAATTATGACTTCCTTGTTTAGCCCCGAAAGCCTGATGACAGATAACGTCCCGAGGGTTTGCGACGCGTCCCAACCCGCATGCATCATCCTCTAAGTGTCGGGAATTCGGTGTTATCCGGAGCCGTACTCCCGGTAACACCGATTGCACTTTTAAGTTGACTATTTTACTTTCTTCTTTCGATCTTAGCTTCGAGTTCACTTTTAGACAGAGCGTAATCAGCTGGGGATAGACGGAGTTCATAAACCTTTTTATCCTTCTCCTGTAACAGATCAACAGTTTGGGACGATATATTATTTTCTCTCAAGGTTACTATAGTTTGAACCGCAACCAACGCCATATCAGCATCCCCAGTTAAAATAAGACTAATCCCACCGAATTCTCCTCCACTTGGCGATATACCCCAACCTGAGACTTTCTCGATAGAGCTTTTTATGTTACTTTGGTCAAATAAAGCTGTGACTTCGGAGTTCGACTGAGCCGTTCTTTTCATGCCTCCGTAATAGTCAGAAACCTCTTTTGTGTGGGAATTCTTGCCAACGCGGAAGTGTATCGAATCATCTAAGCAGGTTACATCAGCAAAGTAGTTACCATAGAGTGGATCATACTTTACAATGCCAACAGCGAATTTTTGCTCAGGGTACTTATTTCCCAAATGTGTTTTGAACTCCGACCTTATATTCATGGTGTATAATAACCATGTTAAAATAAGTACGAACACCACTGAGATACTGATTAGAAGAACTTTGTGTTTTCTACTCATTTTTTTCCCCTCACTAATAAAATAAAAATAATCCATATTCCATCTTGAAAATGCTCACCACCTCTTTCAATGGATATGCCAACGCTGACACATACGAATGGATATTGGAAGAACCGCCTTATATTTACTCAATCTTATTTCGTAATATCCTACAAGTTGTCAATAGTCCTAACTAATTCTTAATCCGCGCATGGACGCGCGGCCTTTTGCGCACGGTTTCACATAACGTCCCGCGTATTCCCGAAGTCTGGTTATTACATTCATATTCTCCCCGATGTCGCAAACCCTCTGTTAGACGGCGGTCCATGCCCCCAAACGCATGCTTAATCAACCTCCGTACCTCCTGCCAACATCGGCTCATACATCATAATTGCATGATTCTCCGTGATAAAGTCGTCGCCTATTTGATTGTTATCGAGATCAAACACCTTACGCCTAATAACGTTGTGGCGCATGTAGCCTCCCCACCATTCCTGTCTGATCAAATGGTCACTTTCGTAAACCTCATATTTTTGGGGCAATGATTGTTCGCTTCGCCATTCGCCTTCTAAATCCGATTCCCCTACCCTTATTAGAAGTTGATAACTGTGTTGAGTCTTATTCTCTATTTGGAGATCTATATAATTATAGACAACTGTTGCCCCGCTTCCGAATGGTTGAGTCCGGTTGGTATCCGGAAATACGTCGTGTGTATGACGCCACCGCTCTGTAACCTGCAATGGAGTATGTAAGGTCATCCAATAAATAAGGTTTGAGAGTTGGCATAGGCCCCCTCCTACTCCTGGAACAAACGAACCGTTATTTAGGACCATCCCTTCAGAGAAACCTTTTGCCTTAGTTGGCTTGCCAACCAAACGCCAGATGGAAAATGTCTCTCCTGGTTTAAGAACTAGCCCATTTACCTTTGCCGCAGCCAACTTCAAATTGGTTACTTTGTTTTCCTGCAGCCACATATCAACATTTCGGAGGCGCCTATACAATGGAGTGCTATGATCTGCCACCTTGAAAGGAAGTCGACTTGTCTGGA
>JAJYAS010000629.1 GCA_021779415.1 Bacillota bacterium | reverse complement strand
CAAGTGAGTCCGGTGTTGTTCTTCAAGCTTTCTTCACACCCTGGCTTCTATTATATTCGGCATTTGTCAATGTCTAATTCGCCAGGTTTCGCTTAATTCCTCTATCATTAGTCAAAACCAAGTATAAATTATTATCAGATAGAACCATTACTCTTCTTGAAGAAATCAAATCCCCTCATACCCCATTGCACAAGCCAAATCAACTGCTTCATGGCGGGGTACTGCATTGTCCTGACAACGTCCTTCAAGTGCCTTCTGATCTCTAGATGCTGCGGGCAAACTTTTTCACACTTTCCACAACCGATACATAGTGAGGCATAGGCAGGCACACCTCCGACCAAACCGCTTGTCATGAGAAAATAATGCATCTTCGTTTTTTTAGTCTGAAAAAGATGCTTATCATTATAGATACCTAGGCAATTAGGAATATCAACGCCTGACGGACAGGGCATACAGTATCTGCAGCCTGTACAGCCAATCTTTAATAGTTTTTGATAAACCTCCTTAACCCTATCCACGACAGCTAATTCTTCCTTTTGCAAGGAATTTGGATAAGCCTCCCCTGCTGTTTGGATATTCTCACAGATATGTGCCTCTTCATTCATCCCTGATAACAGCATCGTTACCTCAGGATGGTTCCAAACCCAGCGAAAGGCCCATTCAGCAGGTGTCCTTTGTTTTTCTGTCCTACTCCAGATTGTTTCAACCTCCGCAGGTATCCTGCCTACTAATCTCCCCCCCCGGAGCGGTTCCATAGCCACGACACCCAGACCTTTGGAAGCTGCGTACTTAAGGCCTTCAATCCCCGCCTGGTAATATTCGTCTAGATAATTGTACTGGATTTGGCACATGTCCCAGTCATAGTCATCGACAATCAGCTTGAAATTTTCTCTATCGCCGTGAAACGAAAAACCTGTATGAATGATCTTGCCGTCCCTCTTGGCTTTTTGCAGAAAATCCAAAATGCCAAGGCTTTTCATCTTTTTCCAGGAAGCAAAATCTGTAAGCATATGTAGTAGGTAATACTCAATTCGATCTGTCTTAAGTCTTTCCAACTGCCTTTCGAGAACCTCTTCCATCCCTCTCTTGGACTGAACCATATAAGTCGGCAGCTTAGTGGCGATTTTCACTTTATTCCTGATCCCCTTTGAAAAAACCTCGCCCAGAAAGCTTTCACTTTTCCCGCCATGATAGACATACGCCGTGTCAAAATAATTAACTCCACTGTCTATCGCCTGAAGCAGCTGTCTTTCGGTTCGCTGCACATCGATTCTCCCGTTGATTTCCTGAAACCGCATACAGCCAAAACCTAGAACCGAAACCTTGTCACCTGTTTTACCCATTTCTCTATAAAGCATACTTCTTTTCCTGTCCTCCCATCACGATTGGCCTTCCGTCCATTTTACACGAATAGTTTGCTAGAAGATCCACAAACTGACGACTACTGCCGGGATCAACAGATATAAGGACTTAACGAGCAGTCCATTTTTGTCGCACTTCAAAGGGGCCAACATCAAAACGGATAACGCGCTAAAAAACAAGAGCAAGACATTGTGAAAATACAGTGGATTTAGCATTTCCAGCATAGAAACTATTATCAAAAACCAGCTCGCTGCAAGCGTAGTGGGAATGCCTGAAAAAAACTTTTTCCCGTCAATTTCCTCCATCCCATCGAGATTGAAATGTGCCAGCCTGCTCACACCCGAAAGGATATAGGCGATTAAAATCAGAATTGACCCTACGGAGTTCAACCCCAGCAAATATGCGATGACTGCAGGAACGATACAAAAGTTGAAAAAGTCTGCCAAACTGTCTAATTCTTTGCCAAAGTCTGATTCCATTCCCAATTTTCGAGCGGCAATCCCATCAAGCCGGTCCAGCAATAGTGTGAATGCGTAGAGGGTAAAGGCAAGCTTGGGTTCATGCTTGAACATAAGCGTCAGGGTAATAAAACCGATGGCCAGCGAGCATCCGGTCAGGGTATTGGGGATATTAAGATACCTTAGATAAACGAATTTTCTATTCAAAACAACCCCTCCTTCGAAGAATTTGTGTTTTATGTAAATGTCACAACTTACTAAGCTTTTTTCTCTAAATATTCTAGTATGTCATCAATTGTTTTAAATTGGCTAATGTGAGCATCAGGAATTTCAATTTCGAAGGCCTCTTCAAGATCACACACTAGTTCCACTACCTCTAAGGAATTCAAGGATAGGTCATTGATTAAATGACTATCCTTATGTATCTTATTAGCTTTGTTATCTTGGAATTTGGTGATTATTTCCACAACTCTATCAAACATATCTTGATTCCTCTCATTTCCTGATTATCTTCTTGGTAGTGGTCTTCTGAAATTCTGTTTTCCTTATTCTGAATTCGCTAATATTTTTGTAAGCTGGCAGGGCTTTGTTAATCAGGTTAATTTCGCTCGATATTTCTTTCTTAATATTGTCCAATGGCTTATCTTTAGTATATTCTTCATCTAAATAGAGCTCTGCTACTATAGAAATCTCTTTACCTTGTTCATCCCTATCTGAATAAACCAATGCATCGATAACATTTGGAATATTCAATAAGAGCATTTCCAGTTCTTCGGGATAGATGTTCTTACCATTACTTAAAATGATCATGTTCTTTGCCCTTCCAGTAATCAATAGAAATCCATCTTCATCCATTTTGCCAATATCACCAGTCTTAAACCAACCCTCTAGGAAAGCTTTTTTAGTTTCTTTCTCATTCCTAAAATAGCCCTTCATAACACAATCTCCGCTTACCAGGATTTCCCCTTCGTTATCTTCATTGAGATCGTGGAGCTTAACTTTACAGCATGATAAGACCGTTCCAACGCTGCCGTCACTGTAGTACTTGTTTCGGTTGACTGCTACAATCGGTGAACACTCTGTTATGCCATACCCATTCAGCACATTAATTCCAAAGCTTCTAAAGCCCTTGATATACTTTGGATCTAACGGTGCACCGCCACAGACTATTAGCTTTAATTCCCCTCCAAAAGCTTCAATAACATTTTTGAATAAGTGCTTCCTAAGATCAATTCCTAACGCTAATAAAGTATCACTTAACTTGCAAACTCTTCTTAGTAGCTTTTCCTTGTTTGTTGATTTTGCCGTCTGCCATATTTTCTTATAGAGTGTTTCAACATAGAGCGGAACTAAGAAAAGATGCTCGGGTTTATAATCCTTCAAATCACTTGCTATTCTCTTTATGCTGCTGTTTATGCAAATGCATGTTCCTGCATGCAGCATACTTAATACCCCCGCTGTGAGCCCAAAAGTATGATGTATGGGCAAAATAAGCACGGATGTATTA
>JAJYAS010000628.1 GCA_021779415.1 Bacillota bacterium | reverse complement strand
TGAATGAAAAGAGTGAGGAAAAATGAAAAAAGTCTATATCTCCCCATCAACTCAACAAAACAATGTCGGAGTCGGACCATTCAGCAATGAAGAAAAGGAAATGAACGCAATTTCCGACTTGCTCATCTCTCTCCTACTAAAAGACGGTCGGTTTGTCGTAAAGCGCAATTCCCCTTCAATGGATGATATTTACTCCATAGCTACAGACTCAAACGGCTTCGGGTCAGACATCCATGTGGCAATTCATAGCAATGCCGGCGGTGGAGAAGGAACTGAGGTTATGGCCTATTCTCCTAATTCCAACTCTGAGCGATTAGCAAAATGCCTCTATGATCAGATAGCACCGTTAAGCCCTGGTGCTGATAGGGGGATAAAGTATAATCCAAAACTAATTGAGGTAGGAGATTTAGTTCATGCTCCTTCCGCGCTCATTGAACTGGCTTTCCATGACAACTTAGCTGATGCAACATGGTTGGCGTATAACCATGAGATGATCGCTAAAAGGCTCTATCAAGGGGTCTGCGATTACTTTGGGTATAGCTATGAGGCTTTAGTCGTTGCGCCTGTTGTAGTGCCTCCTACGCCCTCTACGGTGGATAAAAACGCTCAGGCAATAGCGTTGTTGAATCAGGCAATAGCATTGCTGAAAGGATGATCTTATGGCTAAGGCTGAGGAAATATTTACACCTGATGGTAGTCATGGAGGTTATATAATTTATTGCCAAGGATGCAAAAACCATCACGCCTTTGATGATAGATGGACGTTTAATGGAGATTTCGATAAACCTACATTTTCACCATCCATGCTAGTGAATAAAGATAGGCCAGAGTCGCGTTGTCACAGTTTTGTAACGGATGGGAAAATTCAGTTTTTATCCGATTGTTTTCATAAATTGGCAGGGCAGACGTTGGAGTTAGAGGAAATAGAATAATTTTTAAAGGATGATAAACATGTTAGAAAATAAAAGCGATCTTCGAGGAATTGTCACAATCGCAATCCTCATTATCTTTGCTGCGGTTATCTTTGTTCCCCCTATGATGGGAGTCGTTATTTCCGACACCCTTGTGCAATCGGTTATTACGTTGGCAGTTATGGTTGTGGGGTTTTATTTCAGTAATAAGTCTACACAGGATAAGATGTGATCATTTTCTTGATGTTGTAAATATGGTATAATAAAGTCACTAGAAAAAGCGAAAGCTTTTGCGGAGCGGGATGTAGTATAACTATAATGCCGCTCTATTTTTATTTGCCCTGCCGAAAGGTGGGGCTATTTTTTATGCTTAAATTTGGTAAATATGTGGACAAATAGCGAACGATATGATACTATATAACTAATGCAGATAGGAAGTGAGGTGCAAAATGGTATTAGATAATTTTCCCGATATTTTAACGGTTAAGGAACTTTCCGATCTTTTAAAAATAAGTGACCAATCAATTAAGAGGGCAATAACTAGCGGTAAGTTAGAAGCTCTTAAGGTAGGAAAGGTATGGAGAATCGAGAAGAACTCGGTTATTAAATGGGTTAAGGGGGATATAAAGTGAACATAATTTATGACTTACTCAGGTCAGACGGAAGCATAGTTATTAATAAAAAATTGATTACGGCTATTGGCCTGAATGAGTCAATTATGTTCTGCGAGTTATTATCTCGACAACACTACTTTGCTGAACAAAATCAATTACAACCTGACGGTAGTTTCTTTAATACTATTTTTGATTTATCTCTTGCGACAGGATTAGCGGATAAGGCGCAAAGGACAGCAATTACTAATCTAAAGAATCTGGGACTACTAAGTGTAATTGTCAAGGGTATTCCTGCTAAAAGATATTTTAAAGTATGCGGTAGTCAGGAGTTAATTGAGAGTTATTTAAAGCGTGGTGCTGAAAAAAGAAAGGAGTTGATAGAAAAACATCGTGAAAACCCTTTAAATACAACAGTTTTGCCAAAAGCAGAAACTTGCCATACCCGACAGCCAATACTTGCTCTTGCTGATGGGGGCCGTAATAATACTAACTACAATACTAATCCAATAATACAAAATAATAATAAGGGTACGAAGTCTGACGACATTCGTACGCATCAATTGGAACCCTTTACGGAGGGAACTAGGTATGTTGTGGACTATTATTTTAGGGCTTATCGACAATATTTCAGCGATGATCATCCAAATCTAAAAGGAAAGCAAATGAAAACGGTAATGAGGAACATAAGCGACTTCATGGAAGAGAACATGTTGGATGAGGGAAATATGGAACCTATGATTGATAGGCATTTTGAGAGAAATCATTTGACCACAGATTATAATATCAATCACTTTGCTACAGAAGGGATATTACAGAATTTATTATTTGAAGCAGGAAGGTGAAATAAAATGTCAACCTACATCTGCGATAAATGCGGATGCATCGACAATACGGCTTGTGGCGGTAACTATTGGGGATTCATTAGTAAACAAGATTATTACAAAGACGAATACGCTAACAATCACGCTCTGTGTGTAGAATGCACACCGACTGAATTTAAGGATGGTTCCATAAATACGGAAACTGGTAAATGGCATAATAAGTTTCCTAAAATACATTGGAGTGAGTACGGAAAAAAAGAGAAGTTGATAGCTGATTGCAAGAAGAAGCAAGGCGATGTTGTTAATGCGATCGAATACTTTGAAAAAGCACTAGCCGAAACAAAGGGCTTATCAGCTAGTGCATGGTTCAGGAATTGGGCAAAGGGTCAGATGGAGAAGGGGGGGGAATAAGGTCGTGAACGAAAATCAAATGCTTATCCAAAATGTTATTAACCAATTAGTTAAAATGCAAAAGGGGCTTCTTGGCCCACAAGGATGTTCGGTTAAGCATCAACAAGTTAACGCAGATAAAGCAAATGTATTGTCTAGTGCGGCAAGGTTACTTAAAGCATATCAGGAATTAGTTTAGGGATGATTGAGGAGATATTTTTAAATAAAATGGGGGAATTTTAAAATGAGAGATGATTTGAAATCAAGAGTGAACCTAAGCCCAAATAATTTAGAAGAATGTGCTTGGCAATTAAGATTACTAAGAAGGGAATTAGAAAAAGATGGTAATGATGATATAGTTGTTTCTATTGAAACGGCAATATGGGCAATGAAAGTTTTATGGGGTAGAAATAATCCAGAATTGTTAACACAAGAAGAATTGAATCATTGGAATAATTGCGAATGTGTTCCTGTTTAAGGGGCTGAGGATATATAAGGATGAATGAGGTGGTAATTATGACGTTATCAGAAAGGAAGGAGCTTATTGATACTTTGGCGATAATTTATATCTCTGAAAAAGAAAATAGCCGAGTG
>JAJYAS010000627.1 GCA_021779415.1 Bacillota bacterium | reverse complement strand
ATAAGACGGTATCGGGCAAGAAATAAATGGTTACGGTGGATGATTTAGCGGCCATGACGATAATTTTGGAACCCGTCTGGCCCAAATGGCGATCGCTGCTGCTCAAAGTTTATTTAGGTAAGTAAAGAACCCTCCCGCAGCCAAACGATTCAGGCTACAGGAGGGTTCTTTATCTTTACTTAGCTGATACTGGAGTGCGAGATTTTTCTTGTTTATAACGGTTAAAAGGGGTTGCGGCGATACGACTGTTGCGAAAGTAAATCAGGAGATCTGTTAAGACCATGATGAAATTAAGGACATATAAATACACGACCAGATCATACTGATTAAAAACTTTATGCAAGATTCCGGCAACATACCCAATCAGGATAACCACTAAGAACGATACGCTTTTACCCTCAGTTGATCGGGAAGTGTACGATTTATAAATGGAAAGAGGCCAAGCAGCACCGAAGCAAATTAACATAACGACTTCAAAAAAACTCATTAGAAACACCCCATTAAGTTGTATTGTATTTACTTTCACAATCGAATGAAATTATTATACACCTTTCTAGGGCCAAATAGTTCAGTTCTACTAAAGTTCCGCAATTCGAAAAAGATTGAATAGAAAGTCAGATGTTTCTTGGTTTGAGCAACACAAATATATCCTCCTCGTGGAAGCATCATTCCTTTCTGGCCATAAAAAAAGACGCCTGAGGATACTAAACTTGCGTTAATCTATTCCAAGCCTTCAAATTGCATATTATAGTAATGAGCATAGATTCCGTCGTTTTCAATCAACTGTTTGTGACTACCCCTTTCTTGGATGCCATCGTCAGTAACCACGACTATTTCGTCCGAATTCTTGATCGTACTTAATCGGTGGGCAATCACGATGGTGGTTCTGTTTTTCGAGAGCTTTTCCAGTGATTTTTGGATATATAGTTCACTTTCATTATCCAGAGCTGAGGTAGCCTCGTCCAAGATTAAGATCGGAGGATTTTTTAAAAATACCCTGGCAATGGATAGCCGTTGCTTTTGACCGCCGGAGAGCCTGACGCCACGTTCCCCGACATAAGTATCGTAACCTTCGTCCAGAGACATAATGAACTCATGAATATTGGCATTTTGTGCAGCCTCTATGATTTCGGCATCCGTAGCGCCTGCCTTACCGTAGGCTATATTTTTTTTGATAGAGCCGTCAAACAGATAGACATCCTGTTGCACAATGCTGATGGTGTTTCGCAAAGACTCCAGTGTAATATCCCGGATATCGTTACCATCGATCGTGATCGATCCGGCGGTCACGTCATAAAATCTTGGCAAGAGAGAGCATAAGGTTGTTTTCCCCCCGCCAGACGGTCCGACCAAGGCAATTGTTTTTCCTGCCTTTATTGTGAGGTTAACATTATCTAAAACGCTGTACTCATTATTATAGTGAAACGAAACATCTTGATACTTAATCTCCCCTAAAACATCGGTAAGGGGTTTGGCCCCCACTTTATCCACGATATCAGGCTGAGTTTCGACAACTTCAAGAAATCGTTTAAAGCCGGCGTACCCTTTTTGAAACTGTTCTGTAAAGTTAATCAGCACATCAATCGGATTAATAAAAATGTTAATATAAAGGACATAAATGGCCAGATCGGTAATTTTTAACGAGCCCTCAGCGATAAATATCCCTCCGGAAACAATGACCACAACATAGAGCATTCCTTCAAAAAATGAATTCCAGGCGTGAAAGTTCCCCATGGTTTTATACGTTTGGATCTTGGATAATAGGAACGATTGATTGCTTTTACTGAATTTTTCACTTTCCACATCTTCATTGGCAAAGGACTTGACTACTCTAATTCCAGAGAGACTATCTTGCACGCTGGAATTCACAGCAGCAATCTTTACGCGATTATCCGTAAAGATGGGTGTCATTTTAATATTTTTATAAATGGTAAAGAGCACCATAATAAGGGTGACCACTAACAAGATGAAGGTCATTTGGACATTGATCATCATTAAAATAATAAAAGAGCCAATAATTTTGAGAGCAGAGATAAAAAGGTTTTCTGGCCCGTGATGAGCTAACTCGGAGATATCAAATAAGTCGGCCACCAGTTTGGACATCATTTCCCCAGTGTTGTTTTTGTCATAATAGGAAAAAGATAACCTCTGAAAATGATTGAACAGATCGTTCCTCATGTCGGTTTCCATTCGAGCACCCATGATGTGTCCCCAAGAAATGATAAAATACTGGCAGAAATACTTGATGACGTACATCGACAGCAAGGCTATACCGACAAAAACTAAAGCATGCAGAATCGTTGCCTTATCTTGAGTAAACAGATTTTTAGTAAGATAGCTAAGAATTTGAGGAAAGGCTAGATCAATGAGGGAAACGATCACGGCACAAAACATATCCGTATAAAAAAGGAATTTGTGAGGCTTATAATACTTTACAAATTTCGCGAGTACATTCATAGATGTGATAGGGTCTCCTCTCAGAGTTTTAGCTATATTGTAACAAGAGACGTGTAGGTTGTCATGTCAGAAACCTAAAAGAGGGTTCTATACCGAGAAAAAGGCTGGACGCATTAATTTGCTCCAGCCTTTTATTGACTAAAAACGGTAGGTCCAAAAAGATTCGCTCTGGAGCATGTGACTAACCTGATTTTTGGAGGACTGTTTCTTGCGTTTTTCATTCGCGATCTTGGACAGAAACATTTGGGATTGTGATCTATGAGCCCGGACCGCAGCCAGCTTTATGTCAGACACGGAGGAAATATCGTTGACGATATCCGGTGGGCCAAGCACTTCTTGACAGTCGCGGGCAAAAGCATGGGCATATACAACAGGGCGTTCTTGGACAGGAAGACGGGCAATGGCACGGATCGTTACTTCACCTAAAGCATTATGATCCGGATGCACTGCATACCCAGGATAGTGGGTGAGGACTAGGGATGGCCGGATCTCTTGGAGAATCTGTTCAATTCTATCAATTAATAGCTCTGGGTCTTCAAATTCAATGGTTTTATCCCGTAACCCGAGTTTAATGACCCGTTTAATTCCGATAGCTTGGCAAGCTTCGTCTAACTCCGCCTCCCGAATATTAGGCAAAGACTCTCTTGTGGCAAAGAACGGTTTTCCCATATTGCGCCCCATTTGTCCCAGAGTAGCACATATATAAGTAACCGGAACTCCTGATTTGACGAATTGTGCTATGGTTCCACCACATCCAAATGTTTCATCATCTGGATGGGGGAAAACTACGAGAACATGTTGTTCCAAGAATGACTCCTCCCACGTTAATTTAAATTTCACTGATAACGTTTGAAACCCACGAGACAGCGGGTTGTAGGA
>JAJYAS010000626.1 GCA_021779415.1 Bacillota bacterium | reverse complement strand
AAAGGGCCCTGGTGGCGAAATGATTAAGGAAAGTTGGCTGATGGATAACTTTGACGGTGGCCCATGGAGCGGAGTTCCCATGGTTCAGACTGCCGAAAATGTGGTCAAAAAGGCTGGTGGGATCACTAAGGAAGACGTTGATCGGGTTACGGTAAGACGTTACGAGCAATATCAGGATGCTTTGGCTAATGATCGGGCGTTCCAAAAACGTTATATGGTCCCAGCGGAATATAAAATAAGCAAAAAGAAAATGGGAATAGTCGAAGCGGATGAAGGCGTAACTCCCACAACTCTTGAAAATTTGATTCAATTAAAACCAGTTATTCCTGGTGGGGTACACTCATTTGGCGCTCAAACCCATCCGGCTGATGGTAACTGCGGGCTTATTGTAACCACTAGAGATAAGTCTCGGGAACTGAGTACCGATAAAAACATTGAAATTCAGATACTATCCTATGGTTATGCCCGTGCCGAACAGGCTCATATGGCTATGGCCGTAGTGCCTGCATCAAAAATGGCGTTGGAAAATGCCGGGATCGGTATCAAGGACGTAAAAGCTATCAAATCGCACAATCCATTTACGGCCAATGATTTGTATATGGCTAACGAAATGGGTATTGATGTCATGAAGATGAATAATTACGGCTGTTCACTTGTTTACGGGCATCCTCAGGCACCTACCGCTGGCCGGGCAATTATTGAAATGATTGAAGAACTGGCTATTCTAGGTGGCGGTTATGGTCTATTCACAGGATGTGCAGCCGGTGACACAGGTGCAGCTCTAGTTATCAAGGTCTCCTAAATAGGATCTTATGTGCAAGAAGAAACCAAGCATAGAGGTAATCAGGAAACGAACCAAGCGTGACTTTAGTTTATGCTTGGTTCGTTTCTCATAATGACGAGGATGGTTGCTACGATGGAAGCGCGTCCCAGACGTTATTGGCATTAATATATTTATGCTGAAAGTTTTGAAGGAGATTAAATGGTAATGTAGAATATAATGAATAAACTGATTAAATTGAAAATATAGATATTTATATTAAGAATCCAATTATCTTGTATAACTCCGAGTGCCCAACTACTTTTTATTTTGACCATAGGGAGAGAAGGTGATAAAGTGGCGGACTCTTTTACGGACGAATTAAGGAAAACCTTTGATCAGCACTTTTTACAACAGATCATTGATAATTCATATGATTCGATATTCGTTACCGATAAATTGGGTAACGTACTTTTGGCTAACTCAGGGACAGCAAGATTTATGGGATTCAAACCTCAAGAACTGATTGGGAACAATGTAAACGATCTTGTAAAAAAAGGGGTATATGACTGGTCACCGACCATGAAGGCGATAAAAACACGTTCTGTTGTATCGGGGATCGTAAGTAACCATCAAGGAGCTCAGGAAATGGCTACCAGTAAGCCCCTGATGGATGAATTTGATGACATTGTTATGGTCATCACCAATGCACGCAGTAAAGAATTGGTCGATAACTATATTGAAGCCCTAAAAAAAGAAAGAACAACTGTTCACTTATATAAAACGGCGGTAAAATATTTAAGTGAGAAGGATTTGGAAAATAAAGAAATAGTAGCTGAAAGTCAGGAAATGCGTCAAATTATTAAAACCAGTAACATCATAGCTAAAACCGACAGTACAGTCATGCTTATAGGAGAGACTGGCACTGGTAAAGAGGTAATGGCAAGGCATATCCACAGAAATAGTCTTCGGTCCAAAGAACCGTTTATTCCGGTAAATTGTGCAGCAATACCCCACGAATTACTAGAGTCAGAGTTTTTTGGCTATGTGCGAGGGGCTTTTTCGGGCGCTAATCCGCAAGGAAAACCTGGCTTGTTTGAAATTGCGGATAAAGGAACGTTGTTTCTGGACGAAATTGCTGAATTGCCTCTGGCGATGCAGTCTAAGCTACTAAGAGTCTTAGAATCCAGTGAAGCAAAAAGATTGGGTGATACGACCATTTACCAAGCTAATGTTCGATTTATTGCTGCCACGAATAGAGACTTAAAAGCAATGATCAGTCAAAAACTGTTTAGAAGTGACTTATACTATCGTCTTAATGTGATACCAATAAATTTACCACCGCTTAAAGAAAGGCCTGAGGACATTCTTGCTTTAGCTCATAAATTTTTAGAAGAATTAAATAAGAAATATGCTCTAAAAAAGACATTTTCTACACAAGCGACACAGGCGTTTTTTAACTACAGTTGGCCTGGAAATGTGCGTGAATTGCGAAATGTTATAGAGAGATTGGTGATTACCTCAGCAGGTGACATCTTAAATTTCGAGGACGATTCCCTAGTGAACGCCAAAACACGTATAGATACTACAGAATGTAGGCCAGAGACAAATATAGTTTATAATGGGACTTTGAAAAGTGTTCTAAAGTCCGTTGAAGAGAATTATATCCATCAAGTACTGACGGAATGTGGTGGTCGTGTGGGTGAAGCGTCTAAGCGATTAGGAATCCACCGCACTATGCTGTATCGGAAGACTATTGGTCAGCATCTTAATTAGAAGCAACTAAGTGCCAATTCCTTTGTTTTCAAACTGGGATTAGGTGCTTTTTATTTATGATTTAGGGTTGATCAGGAAGTAATGTAAGGGTAGGGGTATTATAATTAGATTTGACTGTAATTGAATAAATAATGAAGCCTGTTTTCGGTCGTAACTGGAAGCAGGCTTTTTATTCTAGGCGGCTCTTCGATTCAAGGTGCATATTAGCTCTACGTTGCGTAAATAATACTAATTAGTCTTAATAATATCCTTATTAACCTACAGGATGTGAGGCGGTATGCGGCCCTTCCGTTCACGTAAAAGAAAAAGAGCTCCAGAACCTGAGTTAAAAAACCAACCCCTTGTGGCTGAGGCAAACCGAGCAAGTCAGGAAAACCTGCTTTTGAGCAGTTCTCTGGCTGAGAACTTGACCACACTGCAGGCTATTTTTGTTAATTGCACGGATATCGGCTTCCGGGAATTGAAGATAGGACAGGAACAAATACCTGTCCTGCTTCTGTATGTGAACGGGATTGCCGATGAACAGACGATCAATCAAGACATCTTACAATCTTTAGTGAACATCCGGTGTTTAAATCTTGAACTTTTAGGTTCAAACAATATCGAAATGATTAAAAACGTATTCCTAGAAACCAGCGACATCACAGAAATGTCTACAATCGGAGAAATCACCGATGCCATACTAACGGGAAGTGTCGCCTTGCTGCTGGAGGGAACCGCCAAAGCCTTGAAAATAGGAACCAAGGGTTTTGTTGGCAGGCTGGTTTCGGAACCGGTAACAGAAGGTGTAGTCAGAGGACCTCG
>JAJYAS010000625.1 GCA_021779415.1 Bacillota bacterium | reverse complement strand
GTGAAAGACTTGTGTTTTGCGCAAACAATTAATAAAGTAGGGGAACCCAAGATGTTGTTATGATGTGGGTAGAAGAGGTCATGACTCAAATATCAGTTTGTTTGAGTGAGACCAATTCTTGTTTGGAGGCATTGCATAGGCTTACAGAAGCTAATTCGTCTGGTTGGCCTGTGGTTGATAGGACTGGGAAGTTGTTAGGAATTGTGACAATGAAAACACTTGTCGAGAAACTAATTGGAAAGGATTGTTTATCTGGAGAGTTGAGCTGTTTGGAAGCACTAGAACGCGATCCAGTGGTTATTAAACCCTCTTTGCGTCTGGGGGAAGCTTGGGCATATCAATTTGACTTGGCAGTGGTCATTGAAGAGGATGGGCAGATCGTGGGAGTTTTAAACCGATCAGATTTGGCGGTTGCTTTGTATCAAGAAGTCGAATTCCAGGTTAAAGAATTGGAAGCCGTGCTAAGTTCTGCCCATAACGGTATTGTCGTTATCAATAGCGATGGTATAATTACTTCATTCAACAGAGCTGCTGAACGATTTACTAGGCTTTCTCGTGAAAGAGCCATCGGTCGGCATGTATTAGATGCCTTAGTACCTCTTGGACTAATGGAGACTTTAGAAACGGGAAAATCGGAGTATTCCCAAAAGTTACGAGTGGGTCGGGGAACTTATATCATGAATAGAGATCCAGTAATTCAGGACGGGCGGATTACTGGGGCTGTTGCCGTATTTCAGGATATATCCGAAATTGAATCGGTATCCTTGGAATTGGCCACAGTTAAGGAACTTAATACTGAACTTGATTCTATTATCCAGTCCTCCTCAGATGGTCTATTTGTTACAGATTCGTCCGGCATTATCCTTAGAGTTAATCAGACTTTTAAAAAAATGGCATTATGTAATACCCAAGATTTGATTGGAAGAGGAATTCAGGAAATTGAAGAGGTTATTTATGCTCATTCGTTAGTAGAATTGGTTCTTCGACGCAGAAAACCAGTAACGATTATGGAGAATAAGCATAATCATAGTATTCTTGTCACGGGCAGCCCTGTTTTTGATGAGCAAGGAAAGCTTCTGAGGGTTGTAATAAACCTTAGGGATATGACCAGTCTTAATCAACTTCGGCAGGAAGTGATTGACGCCAAACGTTTAAGCGAGAAATATCACCAGCAACTATCAGAATTGCGGGATCATCAGGATACTGGCGGAATGATCGGTACTGGTCCCGAAATGGAACGGGTTTTTGAATTAATTAGGCGAGTAGCTAAGGTTGATTCTACTGTACTTTTATTCGGGGAATCCGGGGTGGGCAAGGAGGGTATTGGAAAACTCCTTCATACTCAAAGTAACCGCGCTGAAGGCCCTTTTATTAAACTTAATTGCGGTGCCATTCCTGAGAATTTGTTAGAATCTGAACTTTTCGGATATGAGTCGGGAGCGTTTACTGGAGCCCGTCGAGAAGGCAAGATGGGTATGTTCGAGCTGGCTCATAATGGGACGCTTTTGCTTGACGAAATTGGTGATTTTCCCCTTAATCTTCAGTCTAAACTTTTAAGGGTACTTCAAGAACGGGAGGTTGTTCCTGTTGGAGGAGCAAAGCCACGCCAAGTTAATGTGCGAATTATTGCGGCAACCCACAAGAATCTTGAAGAGATGACTAGGGCAGGTCAATTTAGAGAAGATCTCTACTTTCGATTAAATGTGGTTCCGATTTTAATTCCCCCTTTGCGTGAACGACATGATGATGTCATTCCTCTTATTTATCATTTCCGAGATAAATTTAGTAAGAAGTACGGTTTTCAGCGAGATTTCTCTCCCGAAGTTATTGAAGCTTTTTTGGAGTATGATTGGCCAGGTAATGTTCGGGAACTAGAAAATATGGTTGAACGTTTGATGGTCGTTTCAGCTGGAGAATTAATACTGGTATCCCAGTTGCCTCCACCTTTTAATCGTAGTGCTATCAAATTGGGAGGAATATCCGTCAATTCCTTAATGCCCTTGAAAGAAGCTGTCGATGAAGTAGAACGACACTTAATTGACAAAGCCCTAGAAAAATATGGTAGCACTTATAAGGCAGCCGCAGCTTTGGGAGTAAATCAATCTACGATTGTTCGAAGAATGGCTCGTTTTCGACGAGCCGATGCTGAAGCTTCTGTTGGACGATAGAGTAGGTATGATTTCATTGAAGAGAAAAGTTCAAAAATCGAGTTATATATGCATCAAAATGATGCTGGAATGACTCGGTTCAAGCTATGAGTAAGTAGCTTTTTATAGAGCATGAATTAACAACACAGCAATTTTTCCGTGTTGTTAATTCATGCTCTTATTTTAAGTGTTTAAATAACCAACGCCCTAAAACGTTAACGATTGGTTTTTAACAGTTAATCCATAATTTTCAACTAGTTAATTCTCAAATGGTTTGAGAGCTATAAAAATGGCATGATATTTGCAAGGTAAATTAAGCTAGAACAAACCAAAACAAATTAAAACAAACTAAAGCAAAATAAATTGACCTAAAACAAACTAGATAAATCAAGGCAAAAGAAAGGAAGAAGATGTACAAAATTCCTTGCGATTGGACGAAAAAGCTTAATATTTTGAAGGATAGAGGGGATGAAAAATGAGGTACGCAGAGACAGGCTATAATTTGGAAATTGATTTAGCGACTGGAAACATTGAAAAGGTAGAGACTGACCCGAAATTAACCGAACTTCATCTTGGTGGGCTTGGTTATAATGTCAAGTTATTTTGGGATAGGGTACCCCCTGAAACTAAGGCATTTGATCCTGAGAACCTACTAATATTTAGCAGCGGCCTATTATGTGGCACACCTGCTTTCAGTTTTAATCGTACTTGTGTTACGACAATATCTCCTCAGACGGAGTTACTGGCATATCCAATGATGGGGGGGTTTTGGGCGGCGGAATTGAAGTATGCCGGGTATGACAGAGTTATCTTTCGCAACAAGTCTCCCAAGCTGGTTTATATATATATCCACAATGACAAGGTAGAAATACGTGATGCCACTCATTTGAAGGGTATGGGCACTGTTGAAATTCGAGACATTTTAAAGAAAGAGCTGAATGAGCCGAAAGCCTCGATAGCTGCAATCGGCCTAGCCGGTGAAAATCGGGTCTTTACAGCTTCTATCGAGCAGGGCAGGTCGAGTGCCAGCAGGCTCGGAGGAGGCGCTGTTATGGGAGACAAAAACATCAAGGCTGTCGTTGTTCGTGGAACAAAGGACATCAATCTTGCTCGAGGGGAAGAATTTATAAAGCATGTCAACAAAGTGGGGGAATATATAAAGTTCAGAAATGAAAATCCCCTTAAGGGAGTAATG
>JAJYAS010000624.1 GCA_021779415.1 Bacillota bacterium | reverse complement strand
CAAAATCGCTTCGCAAATATAAGAATGGACGAGAAATGCTTCGCTCCATCATCGCTGAGCATCCTGATAATTATGCCAGGAATATTGCCAAGGAATGGTTAGAGAGAAGCATGGATTATGAATAAACTATGGGATCTCGCGCAATTCAACTTAAAGCTTTTAAATAACCTTATTTTTGTTTATTTATTGGCTATCTGCTTTTTTTATTTAATCCTATTCTTGATGTCGTTTAAGCAGATCAAAAGAGAACGTGGTCTACATAATATCGAACCCTACAAGCGGATAAGAAACTCAAGGTTTACTCCTCCGATATCTATTCTCGTCCCGGCTTATAACGAGCAGATGGGTATCATCGAAACAGTACTATCCCTAATTACAGGAAGCGGACGATTGAACTATCCTCAATATGAGGTTATTGTTGTCAATGATGGATCCAAGGACGAAACAATGCTGAAAATGATTGATCGGTTTAAAATGACCCCCATGAAAAACAAAGTGTTCCAAAAGCGCAACGGAATCGAGACCAAGCCGATCAAAATGGTTTACTATTCAGAAATTTTTCCTCAATTAATCCTTGTCGATAAAGAAAACGGCGGAAAAGCAGATGCGCTGAACGTAGGGATTAACTTGGCCCGATATCCGTATTTTGCTTCTATTGATGGGGACACCATCTTAGAATCGGATTCTTTCCTTAAGATGATGAAGCCAATTATAGAAGCTAACGAGCAAGAGATTTTGGCTGTTGGGGGAAATGTGCTGATCGCCAACGGAAGTACAATTATTCAAGGACAAATAAAGGAGAAGAGGCTTTCCAAGAATCCTTGGATCGTGATGCAAACGATCGAATATTTGCGCGCTTTCCTTATAGGGAGAATCGGGTTGAGCCGAAAGAACCTCCTCCTGATCATTTCAGGAGCTTTCGGAGTCTTTAAAACGGTAAGGGTCGTTCAAGCAGGTGGTTATAGGGTGGGAACAGTCGGAGAGGATATGGAACTTGTAGTTCGTCTCCACAGAATGAATATCGAGAATGAATGGGGGGCTAAAATCGAGTATGTTGCAGATCCTGTATGTTATACAGAAGCGCCTGAGGATTTAAGAGTCTTAAAAAGACAGCGGATCAGATGGCATCGCGGTTTATTTGACAGCCTGTGGATTCACCGAAAGATGATTCTAAATCCGAAATACGGTGCAATCGGTTTTATTTCGATGCCCTATTTCCTCCTAGTGGAATTATTGGGTCCGGTTGTTGAGCTGGTAGGTTATTTGGTAATTGTAATTGGTTTGGCCTTCGGTCAAGTTCAGCTTCAATATTCTCTACCTCTTATTTTGCTAACGGTAGTATACGGGTCATTTATGTCCATGGGTGCTGTTCTTCTTGAGGAATGGAGGCTTGAAAATTATAAGAGTATCTCTGACCTCAATCGCTTATTTTTCTTTGCCTTGTCGGAGACAATTTGGTATCGGCCTATTATGACCCTTTGGCGCGTGCAATCCTTTATTTCGGCCGTTAGAGGCAAAAAGCAGAGTTGGGGTGAGATGAAACGAAAGGGTGTTTCGGCATAGAGTGGCAGTAAATTTGAGGAGAATTCATGTGAAAAAGCTAATTCTTATATTAACGGTACTTTTAGTTATTTCTTTGCCATTAAGCGGATGTAATGCCAAAAGGGGAATTGAGGAAAATGGCGTATCCTGCATTGCCAAAGTTGATTCCAAATCATTCTATATATTTAAAGATGGACAATGGCAGAAGGAATTTATCAAAGGAGTTAACATGGGAGTCGGCGTTCCCGGAAAGTTCCCCGGGGAAATGGCGGTTACCAGGCAAGAGTATTTAAGATGGTTTCAATACATTGGAGAAATGAATGCCAATACCATTAGAGTCTATACTATTTTAAGTCCAGTATTTTATAACGCTTTATATGACTATAATCAAACTGCCAAAACTAAGCTTTACTTAATACAAGGATTATGGATTAATGAAGAAGATCTTCAAAAATACCAAAACGCTTATGCTCCCCAAATCCAAGATACGTTAAAAGAGGACACTAAAAGGATGATTGGCGTACTTCATGGAAACCAAATAATCCCCCCTAAGGCCGGACACGCGAGCGGAACCTATACTAAAGATGTCTCTTCGTATGTCCTTGGTTTTATACTTGGCATTGAAATCAATGCTGAGTTTGTGAATGCAACCAATGCGAAAAACCCCACCAAAACAAATTTTAATGGGCAATATCTTCATACTCAAAATGCCTCGCCTTATGAAGTTTTCGAAGCAGAAATTGGAGATTATGCGATTGATTATGAAACAACAACCTACAAAATGCAGCGACCTATAGCCTTTGCTAATTGGGTTACAACAGATATGTTAGTACATACTAATGAACCTTCGGAACAAGAAGATTTGGCTACGGTTAATCCAGGCCATATAAAAGCCACAAAGGACTTCAGACCTGGATTGTTTGCTTCGTATCACATATACCCTTATTACCCGGATTTCTTAAATTATCAAAAGGAATATATAACTTATAAAAATACAGATGGCAAAATAGATACCTATAAAGCCTATCTAGCAGATTTGATCAAACAGCATGATATGCCTGTCCTTGTAGCGGAATATGGAGTACCCGCTTCCCGAGGCATGACTCATCTCAGTAAAATGGGTTTTAACCAAGGAATGATCAGTGAACAAGATCAAGGCAACATGGATGCTTATATGTTACAGGATATTTATGATGAAGGGTATGCGGGAGCGCTTGTCTTTACCTGGCAAGATGAGTGGTTTAAACGTTCCTGGAACACTATGGATTTTGACATCCCGGATCGACGGCCATTCTGGTCTAATCCTCAAACGAGTGAACAAGAATTTGGCTTATTGGCCTTTGACCCAGGTATGACAACCTCCGTTTCCTATGTGGATGGCGATGTAACGGAATGGGAAAACGAAAAACCTTTAGCTACCGGAAATAACCTAAGTGTCTATGCTAAATCCGATGAAAAATATCTTTATTTAAGAATTAATGCTCAGCATTTTGACTTTGTGAACGACACTATTTTGATCCCTATAGATTCTATTCCTAATCAAGGAAATAGTACCTATCCTAAGTACAATGTAATTTTCAACAGGCTCGCAGATTTTGTGATTGAAATAAACGGCAACCAAAATTCAAGGGTATTAGTAGACTCCTATTATGATTCATTCTATTATCTATATGCTAAACAACTTAAGTTGATCGAACCAAACCCTGCTTATGAAAAAAAGAATTCAGGAATTTTCAACCCTGAATACCTTACCTTAAATAAGGAAATCTACTTACCTGTAGATAAACGAACGATTCCTTTT
>JAJYAS010000623.1 GCA_021779415.1 Bacillota bacterium | reverse complement strand
CCTTGATGGCATCAATGGATTCCTGCAACGTCTTTTCATCCTTCTTTCCCCACCGATCCAGCAGATTTGCATACCCCTGAATGACGGAAATCGGAGTCCTTAGTTCATGGGAAGCATCTGATACAAAGCGCACTTGGGAACGGTAAGATTCATTGATTCGGTCCAGCAACCCGTTAATGGCAGAGGCGAGGGTTTTCAGTTCGCTTTGCGTATCGCCTACTGAAATTCTCGTATCCAACCTTGTGGCATTTATGCCGTCTAACTTGCCTGCCAGAACTTCCAGTTGCTCCGGTGTAAAGACGCCGTCGGTACTCAGGTTATGCGCCGTTTCAGCCAATTCTTGAATGGGGCGGAGGGTTTTGCGGATCATTCTTGCGCCTGAGAAAATGCTTCGGAACAACATTAAAAGCTCCAGAATCAATACTATGGCAAACATCCCTACAAATATCTGTAGGGTCTCTTGAGGGTGAATGGAAATACGATAAGAACGACTGATAGCTTCTATCGTCACATTGTAGGTAACATCCTGTAATAGTCCCCAAGCGGTCAAGTTTTCCGAATCCGGCAGGTCAATACTCCTGACACCGGATGCAGTCTGCTTGGAAAGGTGAGGCTGTAAGCTTTTGGGGATTTGGAATCCTTTCGGTTCTCCAGTCTGCAGCGAAACGCTGCATCCGGTGAGCGCAAGCCAGTTTTCCCCATCCGGGGTAGGCAGTCCACTCTGATTCAGCATTTCGGTCGCCATCGCCACGGTCTGTTCGGCGCGCACAATCAGTCCTGCCACGGACACTAGGCAGAGAAACACATCAAGGGTCAAGAATAGACCTAGCAAACGGAAAAATAATTTGAGGTTTAGCTTCCATACAATTGAAAACTGTAGTTTACTTTTCATCCTTAATCACATATCCCACTCCCCTTACGGTGTGAATCAGTTTAATATCAAACACCTCGTCAATTTTACCTCTGAGAAAACGCACGTAAACATCGACGGCGTTGGTTTCTCCCGTGAAATCAAAGCCCCATACATTCTCGAGCAGTGCTTCTCGAGAAATGACCCTTCCCTTATTTATTAGTAGAAAATGAAGAAGGTCAAATTCACGTTTTGTCAATTCAATGGGCATGCCCATCACAGTAACCGTATGGCGGTCCATGTCCAGTAGCAGACCGGAGGCGGACAACACCCCCGCGTCATCCGGTCTTGTTTTTCTGAGAGCGGTGCGGATTCGTGCGAGAAGCTCCTCAATGGCAAAGGGTTTGGTGATATAGTCGCTCGCCCCGCTGTCAAGTCCGGAAACCTTATCCATTACGCTGTCCCGAGCGGTCAGCATGATGATAGGAACGGAGGAGGTTCGGCGAAGCCTGCGCAACACTTCCATGCCGCTCAATTGGGGTAGCATAACATCCAGCAAAACGAGGTCGAACTCGCCGGTTTCGGCGAGTTCAAGACCTGCTCTGCCATCAAAGGCCTTTGTTGTGGTATACCCCTCATAGCCAAGTTCCAGCTCGACAAATCGGGCAATTTTTTCCTCATCCTCAATAATTAATATTTTTGAACTCATAGAAAGCCCCACCATTTCTCACAATTTAGTTAGATATTTATGGACTTCTTGAGGTTTTCGGCGGCGTCTGCCGCGCTATTCATTGCATCATTGACAGAGTTGCTTTTAAAATCAGGTCCGTTAAAGCGATAGCGTAAACCAAAGAAGAGTCCGATTATGATCAGTGGAATGGTAACCCAGAAGGCGAAGATAAGCAACAATGCTAGGACAATGACAGGAAAAGAGGCTTTGATTTCCTCGCCTTTGAGCACTTCAAAGGAATTTGAACTGCCCTTACGGATCATTTTCAAGCAAAATTCCCCCGCCTTTTTCAGGAGTGAAATGAAGCCTTTGCCACTGTGGCAGTTCTTATGTTGCTTATCCCAACAATTTTCTTTGTAGGCCGATACGCTTGCGTCTATGGTTTTTTCACTGCTGTAATAACCGCCTCCGGTCGGTGCGGTTACCTTTCCTTGTTTCTCCAGATAGATAATGGCTTGGAGCAAATCCCCATTTGTCGCATCTAGGGTTGCCTTGGCCTCTTCGTAGCTTATATTTGCCATTGTACATAGTTTTTCCACTTGTTCTAAGGTTGTCATAAAATTTCCTCCTTGTTTTTGTTTGTGACGCAATTGAGTATGTATGAATTTTAACAAAAAAGACTTCAAGGAGAATTTGAGCAAAATTAAAATTGGATTAAAAAAAGTCTATCTCAAAAACAGGTGTTTTTCAATATGCGGTTTTAATAGCTATATATTGAATCATTAGACGTTTCTTATAGAGATCCTTTTTTTGGAGCCCATTTTACGAGCCGATACAATCCAGCCTCTGGCAGTTCCCATAAATTTGAGAACTGCATGAATAGTGCCTCTTGCTTGGGCGCGAGCAGAAATAGAGAAAAGAAACCCCTTCCTAAACTGGAAGGGGCTGCTTACTTAACTGGAACGTCGATAGAATAATGCTTTTATTGCTGCGCTTCGTCTCTCTTTTCAGCTATGAAAGCATTAATACTTTCTTTGCGTCGATCATTTTTAGCTTCAATATCTTGCTTCTCATCAGCTGAAATCTCATCAGCATGCTCATCCAGGTAATCCTCAGCTTCATGCAAATTAGCTAGAGTGTGGTTGATATGTTCTTGCAGGTGCACCTCATTATCCGCCCGATTATCCGGTTTAGCCATTGTAATCCCTCCTGTCCAATCAAAACTTCCTTTTTATCATGACCTAAACCGTAAAATACTATGCAAATAAATATTTAACCTGATGCGTACTGCGGCCTATCCGTCATTCAAAACAAATAAAAAACAAGGCTGGAAGACTTCCAGTCTTGTTTTTACACTACCAATACAGTAGGAATGTACTGTAACTAAATGTGTACTAGCATAATGCCCACCAGAACGCAGGAAATGACTAAATGCCAGCGTTTTATTACACTGACTTTAAGGACTTTGTGCTTATACATTGCACCGGATAGAATGACCAATAGCATGATAAGAAGTGCGATATATCCTGTGAAGTTGCGATTCGGTCTACCGAGATCGTTGACGATGAAAAAGATACTATGACCAAGACCTATAGCAAATGATAACCAGCCGAGCGCTATGTGCGATTCTCTCAAACGAAGAATCTTTAAACCGCTATTGACTTCTTTTGCCTTGATGAGTTTATTTTTACTAAACCAAAAATAAACAGAACCTATTGCCAAAAATATTGAGATGAATCCCATCTCGTTCCAAAATCGTTCTTGCATTCGGATAGACCAATCGTTTATACCATGATAGGATAACCAAATTGCAATCACGCTGAACAATG
>JAJYAS010000622.1 GCA_021779415.1 Bacillota bacterium | reverse complement strand
AGGGTAATATAACTACCTATCTCGGCGGACATTTAAGCAACCACTCAAACATCTTTCCTGATATAAAGAGTATAAGACCACTTAGCATCAGAGATTTAGAGGGAAGCCTAAGCGGACCAATAATACGCGATAAATTATTCTTTTATGCAAATATCCGCTATATATACTTTGGCGGCTGGATTTATGGTCAAGACGTATATAATCCATGGAATATAACGATCAATAGAGGTCCAACGTTACCTGTGGCGCAGAGATACATTTTGAGCGCAATAACAAAAGGCGATACGAGCGGGGTTGGCTCTGGTGCAATTGTCCCGATGAACTATAATGAACGCTTTAATAGCCAGTTCAAATTTACACTGAAACCCTTTGAGGGGGTAAAGCTAGATTACGTATATATTCTTGATAATGTAAATTACAAAGACTTTACACAGGCATATACATTTGACCCATACGGAGACTTTAGAAAGTTTACTACGGGAAATACAAACATATTATCATTGACACATACACTAAGCTCCTCAACATTTTATCAAGCCAGTCTGTCATATTTCTTCAAAGAGTTTCAGCAGTATGTATACAAAGACCCGAGTGATCCAAGATATACGAACACACAGTTATTTAGCCTAACGCCAACCGAGGTCCCAAGCTTTCTGACGGGCGGCACTCAGAACACGATGTTCAGAAGAACAACCGGCACTTATGGATTTAAGGTAGACATGACTTCTCAGGTGGATAGAATAAACCAGGTAAAAACAGGTGTGGAGTATAACCTTTACAATCTGACGTTTAACAATGTGACATTATTGCAGCCGAATAATTTGCAAGATCCGACAGTTAGTCTAAATCCATTTGCACCTATGCACGTTCCAAACCCGAATGACCCGAATGAAAACTTATACATAGATTTATATACAAGAAGACCCACGGCATTCTCGGCATATATACAGGATAAAATAGAGCTTAAAGACTTAATCATTAATGTAGGAGTGCGTGGGGATTATTTTAATCCGGACGGTCAGCTTCTGAATGATCCGTCGGATCCGGATATATATCATCCGCTAAAGCCTTCAAACGTAGCCCAGACGATGGCGCAGAGACAAGCGCACTGGTATCATAAAGCCCCTACAAGCTTTCAGTTAAGTCCAAGATTAGGTGTCGCCTTCCCGATAACAGATAGAGGAGTAGTTCATTTTTCTTTTGGTGAATTTTTCCAAATTCCTGACTTTCAATTGCTTTATGTAAATCCAGACTACAAATTTGGCTCAGGCTCAGGTTCAGGTAATACAGGTACGGGTAACCTAGGCATAGCCGGTAACCCGGGCTTAAAACCGGAGCAAACTACAAGCGGTGAAGTAGGGGTCTCGCAGGCATTATCAGATGACATAACATTTGATTTGACCGGATATTTCAGAGATATAAGCAACTTAGCCGGAACAACACCGAATCAGATATACTTATTCGGCGGTGCAGCTACATATAGTCAGTATGCAAACAGCGACTTTGGTTTTGTCAAAGGAATTATTCTTTCTGTAACAAAACGGATGAGCGACAATTGGTCTGCCACAATAGACTATACTCTTCAGTCTGCCAAAGGAAATGAATCAGATCCGAACGCGGTGCGAAATGATCTTGTAAGCGGAATACAGCCGGAGATACAGATTCTACCATTAAACTGGGATCAGACAAACACAATCAATGCGACATTTAATTATGCATCTGATGCTCAGTGGGGTTTTAGCTTGATCGGCTCTTACGGCAGCGGATTTCCTTACAGTCCCACGCAATCTCAGAATGTATCGAGCATCTTAATTAATACGGGTCTAAAGCCGTCTACAATAAACGTTGACTTAAGAGCATATAAAGATTTTATGATAGACAAGATGCGTCTTAACCTGTTCTTGAGAGTATATAATCTATTCGATACGGAAAATCAGTTGAACGTTTATAACGACAGCGGAACGGCTAATTTCACGATAGCAGAATACTTGGATAGAATAAATGGAAATCCTACAAAGCTGGTAAATACTCTAGACCAATATTTTAGAAACCCATCCTACTATTCTGAACCGAGAAGGGTAGAGATTGGCGCGAGCATATTTTTTTAACAGATAACAAAAGTTTTATTTATTGGATAAGAAATTATGAAAATTGCTAAACTTATTTTGATGTTGATAGTACTTACTCTAATTATAAATCAACAAATATTTTCACAAGCTCAAAGAGTTACTGCTAGAGGTGACTATACTTATAGAAAAGCCGGTGTAATGAGAGGCAATCAGGTAAGAACTGTATTTTCTAACTATGGCGTTATAGCCCAACCTGGAAATCAGGGTCCTCAAGCTGCATGGAAATATGATGCAGACGGATATGTAGGCGATATTTCTCCGCTCGTTGGAATTATGCTTCCCCTGCAGCCGGACCCAAAGGTTAAAGGCCAAATGGATACTGTAGTTGAAGTTGTTATTACTCCTGTTAGTAGACCCGGCGGTGGAAATTCGAATGCGATAAATGGGCAATTCGGAGGTTTCGAACCTATACCGGGGTTTGCAAATCCTGTGTTAAATAAAATCGGGGAAGGCATTGCTGTGAGTAACCTACCCGAAACCTGGCCGCTGCAATGGCCTGATCACCCGGATTGGACATACTCGGGTAAACCTATTATAGTAAATGGTGTTGATGTAACTCCAAAGGTGGATTGGAACGGCTATTTCGGCAGAGGGCAGTTTAACGCTGACCAAGAGGGCTATTATTGGATGGATGATAATGAAGACGCAAAAATGTATAAAATTTATGGCTTCCTTCCAGATTCAACTGACTTAACTCGTCACGGACAAGGGATTCAAGCAAGTGTTAGGAGTTTACAATGGTCGAACTTTCTAGCTCAAAATGTAATTTTCTGGTTGTATGATTTTACTAACGACGGTACTACTCCTTATAGCCAGGTCGTGTTTGGTACTTTGGTAGGAACTTATGTCGGAATTATGGGTGATGAATATAATGATGATGCCTCTTTCTTTGACGTAAGAAATTCAATTACATATTCTTGGGATATTGAACCCGGAATGGGAATAGAGTATGTCCGCCCCGAAGCCAATCCTTATTGGCAGCCTAATCCGTTTGCTGTAGGCTATGTAGCTTATGCTTTTTTGGAGTCTCCAGGTAATCCTGTCGATGGAATCGACAACGACGGTGATAATGCCAAATTTGATAATACTGCCCCCTATTTCACCGAAAATGATTTTAAACCTCATATAGTGCAAGCGGGTGATAAACTTATTTTAATCGATAAGAATACATATAAAAGAACGCCTTTCATTATGCCTAACGACACTGTTACAGTTTATTCAATG
>JAJYAS010000621.1:311-3355 GCA_021779415.1 Bacillota bacterium | reverse complement strand
ATTGAGGTCAGCGTGCACAATCCCTGGTCTTACCACAACTTGCATGTTACTCTCATCGATTTCCACGATGTCCGTCCAACCCGAAAGGTCGAGAACAATGCCACCCTTAACAGCTACACTCCCTCCGGTCTGCCCGGACCCCGCTCCCCTAGGCGTAACAGGTATATCATTTTTATAAGCATAGCGCATAATTTTTTGAACATCCTCAGTGTTCATGGGACAAACAACAACATCAGGATAATATTCATTTAGCTGGGATAAGAAAGAACTATCATAAGTATAAGTATACCTTTCAAGCTTACTCGAAATTACTTTCTCCGGGCCAAGCAACGCCTGCATATCTTTAACCAGTTGACTTTTTTCTATCATTCTTTCACCCCTTCTCCTTAATACCCCTACTCGTAAATCGAATAGGAACCTTCGTAAGAATTGAAAAACATCTCTTTTTGTTCCGATTAGAATATTTTTTCACAAAATAGAAACTCATAAATACTTAAATTAAATGACTCCTTTAACTGCGGCTAGTGCTACTGTTCGAGGAGAGGCTAAATAGATACTAGCCAGAGAAGATCCAATTCGGCCGGGTGTATTCTTAATCGTAGTTGTAATAGCAACATCGCCCTCAGCCAAGACTCCCAAATGGTTACCTGGGCATGGCCCACAACCTGGTGGCACGATAATTGCGCCCCGTTCTCTAAGCAATGAGCTTAATCCATTGTTATCCATCTCTTTGGCAACTTGTCGTGACGCAGGTGTAATAATAAAGATAACATCAGGGTGTACTGATTGTTCCATTAAAACTTCAGCGATCACTTCCATATCTTCAAACCTTCCGGATGAACACCCTCCAGCGATTGCCATCGTGATTGGCGTACCCTTTAATTCGTGTACATATCTAACATCGACGGGAGACGGAGGGACAGCAATCATCGCTTCTATCTCATTAGCAAAAAGGGTAAAGCTAGTTCTATCTTCCTCTCCTAGAGGAACTACGAAGGCCGTGACCGCTCCTGCCTCAGGAAGAAAGTTACAAATAGTCATACGCCCGGCGTCACTAAGTTCATTAACCAATGAACCAGATAAGGCTATTGCTTTTCCTTTAATCTGTTCACCCAGTTTCCAACTAAGATATAATGCTACATCCCGTGGTAAAACTCCCTGATTCAAGTCTCCAACCAATTGTATGGACAGCACATTGGGTACGTTCAGTTTTAATTTTCCTGTCTTCATAACCGGGATCAGCCTTTCAGGTGTCACTGCAAAAGCAATGGCTCCATAGGCTCCTGCCGTCGCAACATGACCATCCGCCCCAGCAATAATCATACCTGGCCTAAGAGAAAGCTTTTCTGCCACAACTTGATGCAAAACTCCCTCTCCTTGCTTATAAATCACACAGCCCTGATCCTCAGAAAACTCAGCAAATTCTTTTTGAAAGGCACGGTCTTGCGGGGTTGGAGCTGGAAAAGCATGATCCACAGTGAAAACTACTCTCGTCCCATCAAGCACCCTATCTTCTGGATTCCATAGTTTGAGCAACTTAGGACCAGTTCCATCATGAGCTAGCACTAAGTTAACTTCTACCTCAATGTCTTGTCCTGGAAATATTTCCAGCATTCCAGCACTACGAGCTAGATTTTTATAGAAAAAATCAACCAATACCCTAACACCTGCCTTCTGGAATTAATCAGGATCGTATTGCAACATGGCACTGGCCATGACTCAAACAGGACGCTCGCGATTAGAGCGCTGTCCAAGATGGACGAATGTCCCTGTAGCCAGGGCTTAAAAAATGTTCCTGAGTTTGAGCTCCGCCATGGATGGCTAGAAGCCGTGACAGGCAAGGCGCCGTGATGGCGAGAAGGGACCTTCCAGAAAAGTATATAACTGACTGGTACTAGGAAGAAGGCCGATATTAATTCGCTAAATTCATCGAGCTTTACCGACCTTCTCTGAATGCCTAACCTAACTCTTTTACCCAGCTATTCGATGTTCGTTTACATTGAGTCCTTTTGTGATTACGGATTTTTCGGGATTAAGCAAGAAGGCCCATACAAATGCCCCAAAGCATAATAGTCCCGCTTCCACATAGAACGGAGCGGTCCATGATCCGCCTTCAACTAATATACCAAAAACAATCGGAGATAGAGCTCCACCCGTGTTTCCAGCCATGTTCATCATACCAGAAACGGTACCAGAATACTCTCCACCTACATCCATCGGAACTGCCCAGGCCGGACCAATGACGCACTCAAGGAAGAACATTGATGCTGCAAGACAATAAACTGCGGTGAATGGGTTGGTGGTAGTAGCCGCAGGATACAGAAAGGCAGCGGATAAAAGCATCGCTGGGATTGCCACAACTTTACGGGCAAATTTCATATTCCCGGTCTTTGCCAATATCTTATCTGTAACAAGGCCTCCCACTGTATCCCCAATTACTCCCGCGAATAAAGGTAACGAGGCATATATACCCATTTTAACCAAAGAGAAACCACGGTAAGCTGTTAAGTAACTAGGCAACCACGTCAAATAAAAATACAGGCAATAATTATAGCAGAAATATGCCATCATAATGAACCACATATTAGGAGTAGATAGTAAATTTTTCCAGGGTATTGTAGGCTTTTTCTTGATATTAATAGGTTGATTGATATTACCAGCTGCGTCAAGGCCCCGAATATGCGCCAATTCAGCCTTATTAACCCATTTATGATCTTCAGGTATATTTTTGTAGACGACAAAGAATATAAATGCCCACACTACACCAGCCAAACCGAAAATGTAGAATACTGAACGCCAACCAAAAGCTACCATAACTGCGACCGTAATAGGCGGCACTATGGCTGCTCCGAAGCGGCTAAAGCTATGGGTAAGCCCTTGTACAAAACCTCGTTCAGACTTAGGGAACCAGAGCTGCATTGCACGCGTTGCCGTTGGGAATGCTCCAGCTTCTCCAATTCCGAAAAGAAAACGGATAACCAAAAAGGATGTATAACCTATGGCATTCGCCGTAATCATGGTCATGAATGACCAGTAAGCCACGA
>JAJYAS010000621.1:0-301 GCA_021779415.1 Bacillota bacterium | reverse complement strand
CCTATCAATCCACCAGGAACTTGACCTAAGGCATAGGCCCAGGTAAAGGCACTAAAGATTACTCCCATTGTTATCTTATTAAATCCATATTCCTTCATGATAGAAGGTGCTACCACGGAGATATTAGTTCTATCCATATAGGTGATCAAATACATAAAACAAATAACCGCAAGAATCATCCACCGAAATTTAGTTGGCTTTTGATTGTCCATTCTTCTTTTTTCCTCCTTTTAATTACACTAGCAGAAATATTGGGAAGAATATGATAATTTAAGCGAAAAAAAACTAATTAATCACCACC
>JAJYAS010000620.1 GCA_021779415.1 Bacillota bacterium | reverse complement strand
TTGTCGAAGCAGATCCATATTCCCCACCTCAATTATCATTCTAAAGTGTGGAATAGAGAGATGCAAGTTTTAGATACATATCTTTGCTAAATCAAACGTATACATGGTATAGGGAGCTTTGTCTTGAAGAACACCAGACAAGTAATAGGAAGGGTGAGGGCATGGCAAATACATGGGGACGACCACCTCGTAATGAGCTTTGGCAAGATTTACAGGCTTTAGCCCTTTGGATTTTAATAATCGGGGCTGTCGGATATGTTCTGTTTCCCAATTTCTTTAAAAATATCTACTCACATCTTTCTGATCCTGTCACTCAAACAACGTCCCTGAATGATCAATATACTCTCAATAATTCAGTTAATATGAACACAGGTTTGGCAGACAATCAGTCTGCTTTCAGTCAAGACTTTTCAAGTGTTTCCAATGCACTGTACTATAACGGAAATAACGAAGTCTCATCAGGATATTGGGTTATCTTTGTCGCCGAAGGTGAGTTTAAGCAGCTCGCGGTCAGTAACGATGCATATACTTTTTTGCAACGATTAATTGAAAGCGACCAAAAAACAACGGGTAAAAGTACTATTATATTATCGGCTAATGGTCAAATACGTAAATTTGTCGTCAGCGACGAAATTTATGCGATCATCACAAATATGGCCCTGATTGTTGGGAGGGTTAACAGTTGACAAGTAACGTTTGATTAACGAAAAAGAAGTTTAGCTCCGGCTGCGAAAAAACCGATCCCTACAAACTGCCAGGCGCTCCAAGGTAGTCGACTTACGCCAAGCCAACCAAAATGATCAATGATCACAGCCATACTGACTTGACCAATAATAATTGCGGTTGTGGCATTACATACGCCAATTTTTGGGATGCTCACTGCAACAAGACCAACAATGATAACACTAAGAACTCCACCGAGATAAAAATACCATGGAATTGAACTCCAAGGATGTTTTAAAAGAGGACTGCGCCCCGCTAATACAGCGATTAAGGCGACAATTGTTCCGATAATGTGGACAACTAGCGTCGCAGAAAGTAAGGATGATTTCTGACTTAATGATGAATTAATCGAGCCTTGGATTGCCATAGCTATTCCAGAGATTGTAGCAACTAAAAAAGGTAAAGAAAAAAAATTTGCCATTTTAAGCCTCCTAATAACATTTTTTACATTTGGGAAATGATATCCAGTTCCGCTAAGAAGTATCAGTATTCATTAGTCAGGTTAAGGGGAAAATGTGATTGTAGAAAAAAATGAAAGAGGTGGCGTCATGGACATCGATTACAATTTAGTGCAACGCGCCCAGATGCTACTTACACTTGATCATCCACTCACTCAGGTACGAGAAATTCTCTTAAGGGAAGGATATCAACAAGAACAAGTAGTTGAGCTAATGGATGCAACAGAAGAGGTATTAAACTACATTGTTCCCCCTCAATATGATGAAAATAAAATAGGGATTGATATTTTACACCCAGGAGAGAAATCCCAGGGTAGAAAACCGACGGTTGACATATTAATTGATAAACGATCTGGGAAATTAGAATTAATAACTCCTCATCAACCTGAGACTTGGAGAGTTGCCAATGAAGTGAGAAAAGCGATCAAGCGACAACGCCAATCCATGAAATATTATCACTAACAATAGGAGGGACTGTAGGCAATTTTTGCTAGCAGTCCTTTCTTGATGACTATAGCTTTATCATTTCTCGAATTTTTAATAATTATGTTATAATATAGAATACGTAACAATTTTGGAAAGAAGGGTCCCAATGGAATTTGAATCGATATTCAAAGGAATAGCTGATGTCCAAGAAAAAATAGTTAATAATGAACGCTTAAACCGTATTGACGGTCTCAAACTTATACAAACCACAAATTTGCTTGGCTTGGGTTATCTGGCCAATGAACGGCGACGTGCCATGTTTGGTGATCAAGTATTCTTTAATAATAATGCGCACATTAACTATAGCAATGTTTGTAAAGTGCGATGTGGTCTTTGCGCCTTCGGAAAAGACCCCGGAGAAAAGGGATCTTACACGATGTCCATCGAAGAAGTAGTCGATAAAGCAGGGCATTTTGCGGACCTCGGTGTAACCGAAATACATATTGTCGGTGGAATTCATCCAGATCTCCCATTTTCATACTATCTTGATATGGTCCGTAAAGTTAAAGATCGCGCTCCCAACGTTAGTATTAAAGCGTTTACGGCGGCAGAATATGATCATTTTGCACAGCTTGAAAATGTGCCTGTTTTGGAAATTTTGAAAACCTTTAAACAGGCTGGCTTAAGCTTTATAACTGGAGGGGGAGCGGAAAACTTCAGCCCGAGAGTACGGGAAATTATTTGCCCAGGAAAACTAAGCGGTGAACGATGGTTAGAAATCCATCGTCTGGCACATCAATTAAACATTCCGACTAATGCTAATGTACTTTATGGTATTATTGAGACCGATGAGGAATTAATTGATCATCTTTTGGCTTTACGTGCTCTGCAAGATGAAACTCAGGGTTTCTTCGCCCTAATTCCGACGGCATTTCACCCTAAAAATACAAAATTTGAAAATCTCCCTCAGGCAAGTGCTATTCGTACCTTAAAAGTAATTGCCGTTTCGCGCTTGATATTAGATAACTTTCGTTTTATTAAGGCGTACTGGGTATCGTCTAGTCCTCAAGTGGCACAAATGGCGCTTTCGTTCGGAGCCAACGATTTGGATGGGGTAGTACGAGAAGAAAAAATTTACCATACAGCGGGTGCTTCTAGCCCGCAAATGCAAACTGAATTACAGCTTATCGGCATGATTCATGAATTAGGGTTAGAGGCTGTCGAAAGGGATACCTATTATAACGTCATTAAAAGAATTAAGGCTCCGCTAGTAAGGTAAGTAGAATTTACTGTAAATAAGTAAGCTTGTTTTCCAAGAGGTGAATCGAAATGGAAATCGCGGTACTGTCTGATACTCATTTACGAGCTGGCAGAACTCTTCCCCGTTTTGTCTGGGAACATTTGACCGATATCGATATGATCATTCATGCAGGTGATTTAACCAACATGGGTTTACTAGAAGAATTAGCTTGTATTGCCCCAGTTCGTGCTGTATGTGGGAATTGTGATGACTGGGACGTTGCTTTGCCGGAACGAGATATCTTTGAATGTGAGTCTTTAAGAATCGGGATTATCCATGGGAATGTAGGGAGAGGAAAAAGCACACCGGAACGTGCCTTTAATGCCTTTGAGGATTCCCCAGTCGATCTCATTGTCTTCGGACACTCTCATGTCCCTTTTATGGAATGGAGAAATGGCATTCTTTTGTTCAATCCAGGTTCTCCAACCGATAAACGACGTGAGTGTCA
>JAJYAS010000619.1 GCA_021779415.1 Bacillota bacterium | reverse complement strand
GAAAGTATTCATCTTGGCAACTGGTCTCCTTCAAAACTAAGAGTTTCGACGAAACGAAATCTAGATTCAGGTTTAGAGACTGGCTCAGATGATAAAGCTTCAAAGTTTGCCCAGGTCCGAGTTATTGGGGTTCAGAGTCATTCTCTGGTTACGTCCGCTTTGATTCGAGAACTCCCGGTCATAAACGGATGTGTCCAAACAGATTCCAAGCAGAAAATTGCCAAGATTGCTGTGCTTGAACGACATCATGGAACAGGGAACGTTGGGGTGGGATTTGTCGAAGGACTAGGTTTGGAAAAAGGGGCTATTGCCTCTACAGTCGCCCATGATTCGCATAATCTAGTGGTTGTGGGGATGAGTGATGAAGAGATGAGTCTGGCGATACAAACCTGTGTCGAAATGGGTGGAGGGCTTTGCTTGGTTGATGGGAATCAAGTGATCGGAAAAATACCCTTGCCAATTGCGGGTCTCATGACGGACCAGGATGCTGAAGTAGTCGTCCAAATCCTTGATGAATTGCACGAGAAAGCGTTGATGCTTGGTATTAGTAGGAACGTCGATCCTTTTATGACCTTAGCCTTTCTTTCTCTGCCTGTGATTCCAGAATTGAAGATAACAGATTTGGGTCTAGTTGATGTAGAACACTTTCGACTGACGGAGACTGTTTTATAAATCCGATGACGGAAGTACAATTATAGGCTAAATAGTGATATAAAAACCTTCTTCGGTAAACAATAGTTTGACGGAAGAAGGTTTTTATAGATATAATGTAAAAGTTGTGTCGAAACATGTAACTTGGTTGAAAAGAAGGCAATATAACAAAGTTTATACCGAAATAAGTAAGCAACTTAATATAAAAAATAATTTAAGAAGAGTCAACAACAAGAAAAAGGGACTGAAGGAATCAAATCAAACTAATAAGAATTGAAGGTGCTATGCTTGAAACATGAAAAACAGAAAACACGCGAAGGTTTCTCAAGTAGTATTGGTGTAATTGCGGCTGTTCTCGGTTCGGCAGTAGGGCTGGGTAACATATGGAAATTCCCTTATGTTACAGGGGCAAATGGCGGTGCAGCTTTTATACTAATTTATTTACTTTGTCTCGCTCTGGTGGGCTTGCCGGTTATGTTGTCTGAGCATTTGATTGGTCGCAATACCAAAGCAAATGCAGTAGGGGCGTTCAAAGTTTTGCAACCCCGAAAACCTTGGTTTCTAGTGGGAGGTGCCGGAGTACTAAGCGCCTTCTTGATTATGGCCTTTTACACATCGGTTGCTGGTTGGGTTTATGCTTATATCTTTAAAGCGGCTAGCGGATCGCTCCTATCAACCAATCCTCAAGAAACATCCCTTGTCTTTAAGACACTGGTGTCTGGGGTGGGCGAACCCTTATTTTGGCAAGTGTTTGTCTTATTAGTGACTGGGACTATTATTATGGCTGGCGTGACCAAAGGAATTGAACGCGTAACAAAAGTCCTCATGCCACTTCTCTTTGTATTACTTATTGTTATAGATATCCGATCATTAACCCTACCAGGTGCGGCAGAAGGGCTTTCCTTCTTGTTTAAACCTGATTTTTCCAAGATAACTGTCAGTGTCGTTTTAGCAGCATTAGGCTTAGCTTTTTTCAAGCTGAGTGTTGGAATGGGTGCGATGATTACCTATGGGAGTTATGTGGGGGAAAACGAAAACCTACCCAAGATGGCTCTAAAGGTGGCTCTTTCAGATACCTTGGTTTCACTAATGGCAGGTATTGCTATTTTCCCGGCTGTCTTTGCGTTTGGATTTGAACCGGATGCGGGACCCCCGTTATTGTTTATTACCATTCCTACTGTCTTTAGTTCCATGCCCTTTGGTGGTGTCTTTATGGTCTTATTCTTTGTTCTAACGGCAATAGCTGCAACCGGAGCTATGTTATCTCTTCTAGAAGTTCCAGTTGCCTATTTAACAGAGCAACATCATTGGTCAAGACGAAATGCAACCCTGTTAACTATTTTAGGAATAGGGTTACTTGGGTCGACAGCGACCCTTTCTAATAGCATTTTGGCCAATATTACGCTGTTTGGTAAGAACTTCTTTGATTTCTATGACTTTACGACCTCCAATGTACTTCTCCCGCTCGGGGGCATCTTTATTGCTTTGTTTGTGGGCTGGCAGTGGGGGCAGAGCAACGTTTATCAAGAAATCTCGAATAATGGCCAAATTGCAAATAAGGGGTTAGCTAGGATATTTCTGATCTTAGTTAGGTACGTAGTTCCGGTCGGGATAATCTTAGTACTCTTAGCGGGCTTAAATATAAATATTATTGGTTTCCTTTTAAAACTATTAGGTATAGTATGAAAATTTTAGTATCAACAATCTGAGGTATGATCGGTAATCCTAGGACTAGAGAGGAACTTATGGGACTAAAGGGAAAAATTTTAAAAATCATATAATTCCTAAAGGTTTTTAGGGAATTTTGACGAACTAAATCGTTTAGAGGTTAACAAGACGAATTTGGGTAAGGTGAGAATTCAATGCGTTTGGTAAACACTCGTTATGTCCAAGAAGGATCAGTTCTTGCGCGTCCAGTGATCAACTCTTCTGGCAGGGTTTTATTGCAGTCAGGGGTACGCGTAACTGCTTCTTACATTAACCGATTAATATTGATGGGTTATGATGTCTTATTTATTCAGGACGATCGGCTTGATGACGTAGAATTTCATTTAGCAATTACAAGTCAAACCCGTGAGGTTGCCTATAAGACCATTAAAAATGTTAGCAATTACATTGAAAGTGGTTTGGAAGGTTCTTTAGTTGTGGCAAACGTTCGATCGTCTGTCCAACACATGATCAATGATCTATTGTTTAGTGCAGATATTCTCGGGAATTTATCGGAAATTCAGGGGTATGACGATTACACGTATCACCATTCAGTCAACACTACCATTATTGCGCTTATCTTGGGCATTGCTTCCGGATATTCAGAACAAAAGTTGATTGAACTGGGTATGGGAGTTCTCATGCATGATATAGGGAAGATCAAGATACCAGAGCGAATTCTTAATAAGAAGACACCTCTGACAGAAGAAGAATTCGAGGAAATTAAACGACACACTATTGATGGGTTTGATATTCTACGCAAGAACAATGATTTTAGTTTGCTTTCTGCCCATATTGCTTTTCAGCACCAAGAGAAATGGAATGGTGCCGGGTATCCTAGGGGGCTGAAAGGAAACGAAATCCATGAGTATGGTAGATTAGCGGCTGTCGCTGATGTGTATGAAGCTTTGACAAGTAAACGGGTTTATAGAAAGGCTATAGAACCAAATGATGCCTATGAATATATTATTTCACAAGGAAATATCCATTTTGAACCG
>JAJYAS010000618.1 GCA_021779415.1 Bacillota bacterium | reverse complement strand
GAACAGGGAAACCCACGCGAACACGCATATCTTGCAGGAAAACAGGAAAGGGATACGACCTAGATAAGACAGTAGTCGTGAAGGATTTTTGTCTTTTTCAGATGCAATAAGCGAAGCCGAAAAAGTGAGTAATCAAAAGATAGATTGGAAAAAGAATAAATAGTAACTTCGCATTGTTCTTATTCGTGACCCTATCTGAACGCATTAATCTTGTAATAAAGTCGGTTACACTTGAGAAAGGCCACCAAAATTTAAACCAAGTCGCTCCGTTTTGAGGTTCAAAACGTAAATAGCAAAGCCAAAGTGCAAGGCAATTTGATGTTTGTACTTTGGCTATTTTATTGGATTTTTGCTAACAATATGGGGTTTTTAACCTAAAAATTATCTGGTTAATAATATTCATAATCCGATAATCACTATGCAAATTATGGCGTAAAATAGGCTGTAAATTGAGATGTAAATATGGGGTTTTCTGACGATATAATTTTACAGGTTATACTCGGCATGGATGATCATGTGAAAGCTAATAATACTTAGTAGAGATACTATGGAATTTTAGAAATAGGGGGGGTTTCATGAATATTGAAATTAAGCATATTCATCATGTAGGCCATGTTGTATCAAATATGAGTGCTGCGCTAGAACTTTATAAGAAGTTAGGCTTTGTTTATCTTACTCCAGCCTATCCCTTGATGGCTGAAAGAGAAGGTGAGGAACCTAAACCCCTTGGAGTTGCGAACACACACATTACATTTTTACGCAACTTTGTTGAGATTGCTACTGTGGTAAAAGAGGGGGCAGCGATTCCCGAAGATGCAAAAATGGTCCCTATTCAGGTTCCACCAGCAGCACTTCCGCTTGTACTTCAAAATATCAAACGTACCGTTGATACGGTTTCCAATTGTTTAGAACGTTTTGAAGGAACACATATTTTATGCTTCTACTCACCAGATGTGGAGGCGTCTGCAGCACGGTTTAATAAAAATGGAATTGGACATAGTCGTGTTAATCCAGTCCAACGACCAATTGAGACTTCAGAGGGGATTAAGATTATGCCACTGAAGGTTTTGGAAATTGACGGTGAAGACGTTCCTGAAGGAAGATTAGCTATAGCAGATATGCCTCCTTTAGAAATTTTACAGGCACAAACTCATATGAATCATCCAAATGGCGCAACTGAGTTAATTGAGGTGATCCTTTGTGTTGCTGCTACTGAGATCGGTGATTTTACCAAGAGATATCAGCGATATCTAGGTTGCGATATGATCGTTGATGGAGCTATTCGTATCTTTAATCTGGAAAATGCACGGATAACAATTGTATCCGAAACTCATTTGAATAGTATATTACCGGGTGAAGCAGTACCTGATTTACCAGGCTTTGCGGGATATGTGGTGGAAGTGACCGACGTTACAGACACGCGCAAGTATATAGAAAGAAATGGATTCCAAGTTAAAGAAACACATCAAGGAGATATTTTTGTGCCATCCAGTGAGGCACTTGGTACCGCATTAGTATTTAGGCAGGCGAGATGAATAAAATTTATCTTGGAAATTTGCATCTTAAAGAACAGGAGTACACCAACAGCGAAATGAAATCCTCGACGTGGTACAGCGACTCATCAATGTTATAATACAAATCGAATACTGCTAAATAAATTCCATTAATAGCCTAAATTATTACAAAGTTTTTATTTATTCTGAAATTTTAAGAATAGGGTGAAGAGTTTAATCTATGTTGGGTTTAACAGGATTCAACTCAATGAGCATGGGCAGTATATCCTAACTATGGAGGAAAGGGTAAGCAAGTATCATAATATATCCCATTTTGGATTAACGTGCGCGGAAGAATTAAGCAAAAGAGAGGAACCATAGCAATTCCAATAGCGCCAGTTTTTCCAAATACTAAAGAAAAGGAGGTCTTGATTAGTTTTATAAAAAGAAAATATCCGAGCTTATGGGATAATAGCCCGGAGATGGTTGAACTTTCTATTCAATCTAGGTTAAATACACATTCTGATCTCGTAAATCTCGTCAAGAAATCAACTGTTATCAGGCGAAAAAATAAACTAGCAGAGTACAAACAGAGATAAGTTCTAATTTTAGGGTGGGTATAGGCGACAGGTATATATAATAAATACCCTAATTTCCCATTATTCTTAAACTCGTCATTGAAACCCGTCTCCCAAATTCAGCGTTGTGGTAGGGGTTTCCAGATTGGATGGTCATTATGCTTGAATTACTTTTAGAAATCAGTAAAATAGATTTGGAATCTGACAGTTGCATCCGATTGGTTTCATTAACTCAGAACGATCATTCTTTCTATCTAATTTTGGAACTCTTAGAGGAGCCTAATAGCTATTACACATTCTTATTATGCTGATTCGCATCGGTAGAAAAGTATGAAATAAGGTGGAGGTGATGATTGGATGAGGCGGGTTCGATATCAGGTCGCATGTAGCTTGGATGGTTATATCGCAGGACCGAATGATGAGTTTGATTGGATTACGCCAGAGCCTTCGTTTGACTTTGAGGCATTGTATGCGGAATTCGATACATTACTGATGGGTCGGCGCACGTTCGAGATTGTACGTGCAACGGGTGAGAACTTTCGAGGAAAGCAAGTGATTGTCGCCTCGCGGTCGCTTCGGCCAGCGGATTATCCTGACGTCGAGATCGTGAGCGAGGGTCTTGAAGCGCGGGTTCGCGAGCTTCGTGCGCAACCTGGTCGAGACATCTGGCTCTACGGCGGAGGTGGTCTCTTCTCCCAGCTTCTTGCCTGGCATCTGGTTGATACTGTCGAACCTGCGGTGATACCGATCCTTCTGGGAGGTGGGGTGCAGTTGCTCTCTCCCCATGGAGTACGTCAATATTTAGCTCTCGTCGGGCACCGTGCCTATCCCAGTGGGATGCTTCTCCTCGAATACGAGGTGATACAGACGGCGGAGGGCACAAATGAAGTAGCTGGAGGGAAGGAATAAGGGAGTTGTTTTGCAAATTCTATGCTGTGGAACTACTACGTTAGGATTAGTGTGGCGTTGCTGAGAGGAAGAACTTGGCTGCGTCGCACGTCGCTAGCCCCGAGAACGCTTATACGCATTATTATAATGCGAGATGAAGTGGATATATTCCCACATACCTCGAACGAAAAAACACCGTGCATGAAGAAATGAGAGTAATTCCGCGCTTTGACCAAAAAGTCCTCTCAAATTCAACATTTACATGATTATTTCCGTCCACACCATCGATACCAAATCTCCCGCCACTTGCGCCTTGCTAAGCTCAAGAAGAAATAGCCGCCGTGATAAAGGCTAGCTGGTGGTCTTGTGCCAAGAACGTGTTCGAAGAGCACGATGCTGTATCCG
>JAJYAS010000617.1 GCA_021779415.1 Bacillota bacterium | reverse complement strand
CTTTCGCCACGCTCCTTAGGAAGCCACGGCCATGACCAGGGCGCCCCCCAAAGTGACTTTAAGATCCCATCTCCCTGATGAAGTAACAAGGCTAGTAGCTCCTGGGTACTAAGTTTACCCGCTTGCTCTAAAGATTCTAGGTAGTCAAGAATGCATACAATAGCAGTACAAAATTCCGGATTTAGTGACCCAGAAGAATCTACCCAACCTTGTTTTTGCCACTTGACCATCTGTTCCCCTTTTTTTAACCACTTTACTTTGGTATTAAGTTCAAATTTCTTCCCTTTACGTCGCATTTCGGCAATCTCAAAGTAACCCCAGAGAAAACTGATACTCTGAGTTTTAATTTCAATACGAACCTTTCGTGTTGCTAAATTACTAAAAAATGAATTTACACTCGTCAATTGTTGACGCACTACAGGATTTAAACCCGCTCCCCAGCGTTTCCAATCTGGACGTTCCTCTCCCAGAGAGTAACGCAACTGCTTGCTGGGTTGTTTCTCGGGAATGGGGTATAAACTGGGTGTGAGTTTTTCACGCCAGTAAACGGCCCTTGCAAAAATTGTCCCCCCAATTTTGGCAAGCCCGGTTAAAAACGACGTTGAAAAATTAGGGGCAACATAATATATTACAGTTTTCGCCCCATTACTGAGACGATTTCCCCATAATAACCCGGCAAGAAGAAATTCCGCTTCATTGGGAACCGAAGAACTTGCGATAATCCCAACTCGTAAAGTCGTTTCGCCGCCCATAAAATATGCAAATTGCATTGGGAGACGATTTGCTTTTTTTTTGTCGTCTGTATACTCCTTCCAGTTTCTCACAACAAACACATCTGGATGAGCTTCCCAGATCAAATTCCAGGTAATACTCACAATGAACCCCCTTAGCTTTTCTCCTCTTAGGATGTTTACGCGCTAAGTAGGAAGATCATGACAAATTATGTGAAAACCCACCCTTCCAATTTCGAACAATCTGTAATGTTTTTTTAATTGGCAAGGCAAGGCGAATATTTCTATCCCTCCCTTCCATGGTTTGAGCGAAAAAGAGAGCATTCCAAATGCTTTCTGCCGTGGATTCCACCACCGCTCTGAAGAACTCATCTAATGCCCAGTCGGATAAAGACTGATTCGTGTTGTGTTCATTGACATCTGTGCTAACCATCAAGCAAAAATCGCCACTTCCAGTTCTTGAAATAGAACCGGTATGAGCTATTCCTAAACTAGCGCGCCGGGCAAGTTGTTTTAATTGCCAGCGCGATAAGGGTGCATTTGTAATCCCAATTAAAATCAACGATCCCGGGACATATCCCTTATCTGGCACAGAAAGAAACTTTCCTACTGGAACACCCGCTAAGAGGAAATCTTCAAGAACTCCAAAATTTGCCAGAGCAAGCATCCCCACAGTATAGCTCTGCCCGCTTTGCTCTAGAACAAGGCGTGAGGAACTTCCAATTCCTCCTTTCAATTGAAAACAGGACATTCCAACTCCAGCACCGACATTTCCCTGCTCAATAGGTCCTTTTGCAGCACGTTGAAGTGCAAGGATTGCATCCCAAGGTTTGACATGGCGCCCACGAATATCATTGAGATAGGAATCATCGCATTCCATGACAACAACATTGGGGGTTCGCGCATCATTTCCGATCTCAGGGTATTTCTTCAGTAAATACGTGATCACACCACTGCCTACGTCATTAACGCTCAGAGTATTTGTCAATAAAATGGGAGAATTAAGGAGTCCCATCTCTTGAATAAACGGAACACCGATCGACTTCCCATAGCCATTAATTACCTGGATTCCCGCCTTACAGGGCTGATGATAAAGGTTAGCACGAGGTATGATCGCAGTCACACCTGTCCTAACCGGCCCCCTTCCGTTAGAATCTAAGGGACCAACTCCACGGACTAAGGACACACTCCCCACCATGACACCTGGCACATCCGATATATCATTGTGAGGACCCACTGGCATCTGTCCCAGCCATAGCCCGAGACTTCTCGGTGAGTATCGTGTAACCATTAAAAATCCCTCCGCTGTTACCTTATGAGTAACAACAGAGGGATATGAATGTTATTCACGCCTCCTGTTTCTTTTCCGAAAGCCCGTCTAAAAAAACCATGAGGGCATGATTTAATTCCTCGTGTAAATCGCCAATACCCGAAACAAACCAACGAATAAAATGCTGAACCATCATACCTTCTAGACTTTCTGCTAAAAAAGCAGGATCGAATTCTCCACTGATTTCGCAGTTTTGTTGTCCGACCGTTATAATTGCCATCAGTGCATAATGTAAACTCAAATCATAATTTGCTCCTTCACGATTTCGCACGGTTACCCAAGCAATTTCACGGTCTTTTATCATGAACTCTGCCCAATCGTATAGAAGGTTCCCTAATCGTTGGCGAGTGGACATGCTCGGTTGTTGGCGACCCTTGTCGACAAGATCTTGCCAAGAACGACGAGAAAACTCCAACACAACTGCTTCTTTCGTAGAAAAGTAATTATAGAATGTACCCTTTCCAACATCGGCTCGCTGCGTAATCTGGTCGACTGAGGTAGCCGTAAAACCATTCAACCGGAAAAGTTGCATAGCATTAGAGAAAATTCTTTCACGAGTCTCTTTTTTCTTACGCTCTCTACGAGACATTTCCGTCACCATAAATCCCCCTTCATATCAATGTTAGCGGGTGAATGAGCTCATATAGTCATTCTCCATCTACCATATATTTCCTTCTTGTAAAAGGGGTATTATGAATCTTTTTTATAAAAAATCATATAAACTGATCAACATAGTTATTAATCCTCTAATTGGGTCCGCCTACCCAAATACATTCCGACCTTAAGAACCATGAAAAGGCTAAAAAAATCAAGGACTACCATGAGCCAACTTTCAATAGGGATATCTAGCACACTAGCCACTACATAGGATAAAAGATTAAAGATAAAGGCCGTAAGGTATGCTGTGCGCCTATGCTCAGCCTGATGACGATAGCCCACCCAAAAACCAAGTGGGTAAAAAAGGGCAAAATTAAAGGCTACTTGATTGATTACACCACCCGCCACAAAAAACTGGCCCCAAAAAATATAGAGCAAGCTTAATAGAAGCAAATAGCGCCAAAATACTGAGTTCATGTGTACAGCTACCTCCAGCAAGCCAATAAAGAGAGAGAGAGTCACCCTCTCTCTCAAAGCTTCTCTATTCAATCCTAAAAACATAATATTCATAGTCTCTGATTTAAGCTATCTTCTGTGAAATTTTATCTCCATTCGAAGTTTGTTAATCAGCTATAATTTGGAGCTTCCTTAGTAATTGTCACATCATGTGGATGACTTTCACGAAGTCCAGCCGCTGTTATACGAATAAACTTAGTC
>JAJYAS010000616.1 GCA_021779415.1 Bacillota bacterium | reverse complement strand
AACCATAAAATGACGGCGATGAATGGGAAGAAGATGAGAAGGATGCGGATGAAAGCTGAAAGTGGCAAAATATTAATGACACAAATGTTTATACTAATAAGGATAAGAGACAAAAAAATAAAGATATTATTTCGATGTGGGAAACGTGATAGGAAAATCACAAACTATGTCTCCTTCCTGTAAGCAATAAGCAATGTTCAACATTGAGTAGTGTATCATAAAAAGGCGCAGAAAATTGTAAGATAAAGGAGATTCCTACAAAAGAAAATAGGCTTAAAATTTGCTTATTAAATGCCCATTTGGGTGATCTTAATTTAGAGAATCATAAATTAATAATTCGACAAATACAGCAAAAAGAAATTATGTCAAAAAGTGATGCAACAATATAAGATATACTGTATAATTATACATATAATTAAATGACAGAAGGAGAACAAGAAATGAAATTGCGTAAGGCCCGAATAGCGGATGTTGAAGAGATGATGATATTAATTAATAGTAATGCAGAACAAGGACTTATGCTTGGCCGATCAAGAAATATGCTTTATGAAAATATTCGCGAGTTCTTGCTGGCTGAAGTAGATGGACAATTGGTGGGAGTTGCATCCCTCCATATCCTTTGGAGTGACTTAGCGGAAATACGCGCCTTAGCAGTTTCCAGCGACTATAAGCGGAGAGGGATTGGAACACAGATCGTCAAAGGACTCGAACAAGAAGCAAGAGAACTCGGCTGTACGAAGCTTTTTGCTCTGACTTATCAGCCCGAGTTTTTTAAACACTGTGGTTACGAAGAGGTCAGTAAGGACGATATGCCTCAAAAGGTTTGGACAGAGTGTATTAATTGTATTAAGTTCCCAAATTGTGATGAAATTGCAGTCAGTCGTATTCTATAAAGTCCAAATGAAGATAACACACCTCCTATCCTTTTTGGAACAATTTCCCTCCATCTAACATAAATCATACTATAGCACACGCTAAATATGAGGACGGAGAAAGTTCTATGGATCTTAAAAGAGATGTCCATGAGGGTCTTGATAAAGCACGGAATTTCGTGTCTGAAGGCGTGGAGCAGATCCTGTCGAGAAGCCCTGACGAAGCTTATGGTATATCTTCAAGCCCTGGGGCAACGGCGCTTGCAGCTCTTGCTCTGCTCGCTCTTGGAAGAGGATTTGAGACAGCTCAGCAGCGAGGTATACAGTGGTTAAGGCAGCAAGATCACGGTGGATGGGGGAAGTTCCCCGGTGATAAACCGGATGAGGAAATAACGAAAGTCGTTGGGATGGTTCTTCATGGGAGTCAAGGTGGTTGGAAGGCAAAGATTAGGCTTTTATCTCAGGTGCGTCAATTTTCATATGTAATTTTATCGTTGGGGCAAAAAATGGTTCCAGGACTGGAGGGACCTAGGCCTGAAGAAATCATGTTCCCGATTATTCTTGAAGACAGGGTTTTAGCCAAGTTGCCGCCCTATGGACGGCCAGTCGTTGTAGCGGCATCCCTTCTTACTGCTAACTCTCAAGATGGGATTCAGAAAGGCATTAAGTACCTTCTGGAAACACAAATCGCTGACGGTTCTTGGGCAGAAGACATCGTCTCCACAAGTTTATCGATTCTCGCATTAATGAGTAAAAGTAGCGGTTATACAGAACAAACCCAAAAAGCTGGGCGTTGGTTGCTTCAGAAACAGTATTCAAGTGGAGGATGGCCCGCTTTTGACCAACTCAAAATATGGACTATTGGATGGGCCGTTTGCGTCTTCGGCGAATCAACTCAGAGACTCTCAGATATTCCTTGGGTAAATCAAGCAGTAGATTGGTTAAAAAAGGGACAGAATGCGGATGGGAGTTATGGAAGTACCCCTCCATATACTCACCCAGACCTGGACGATACGGCAGTTGCTTTGATCGGTTTGCATCAAGCGCTAGGTGAGGAGAATAAATTAGGAGTTAATCTTCTGAAGCAGTTGCAAAATACTGACGGAAGCTGGGGAACATTTCCTAGCTTCCAAGGCCAACCTCCCAAGGTCGCCTCAGAGTTTCCAGTTTATATTCCGAGTGTTGATGTTAGTATTCACGTTCTAGAGGCTTTATGGCGGCGTTCACGAACTCAAGATGAAGGAATTTGGCGGGGTCTAAACTGGATTTTGGCTCAACAAGACGAAGAAGGTGCCTTTCCGGCATCTTGGTTTGAAGGTTCAGTTTATAGTACAGCGCAGGCCTTAGAATTACTCAGCAAATGGAAGTTTAGTTGGGAAAAGTGGAACACCGCTCGACACATCTTGGTAGCCCGGAAAAAAGGGCAGGGATATCTAATTAATACTCAAAACAGTGATGGCGGATGGGGTTCAACTGTAGAAACTGGCTTGGCTTTGGCTGGGTTATGGCGATATGCAAGAGTTGTTCCAAGGGAAGTTTTGGATCAAGGAGTCAGGAATCTCCTAAGTCTTCAAAACGGCAATGGTTCTTTTGAATCTTCTTATAAGGGGGTTTATGCAAAAGGATGGAATTATGAGGAACCGTTAACGACGGCACTAACAGCTATTCGTGCTCTACAGAGGTATCAACGTTTGTATAAAGTATCTTATTTTAGATAGCCATAATATAAATCCCCCCCAATCAACTTACTTAGAACAATTTGGAATGTAAGATGATTAGGGGGGCGTTTATATAGCATGTTTTTTAGAACGCAGAAGATAGTGTGAGGTAGTTTTGCGAGGTATCCCTGCACGTTGTTTAAGAATCGTATGGAGGAAATTCCATTGCAAGTCGAGATAGGCGTTGGTCATCTCGCTTTCACTCAAGCCTTTGGAAAGAAGATATTCACGAGAGGACGTTTCAAAATCACGAATAAATCCTAGAACCTCTTCACCATGAGTAGATAGCATTTTTCACCCTCCATTCGAGAATTTGAATTGGAATTAGTTTTATTATGTGCTAAAGTACTGGTATTATCCTTATTATAAAGAACAATCCATGAAAAACCTGTTGGAATAGGGAAATGAAGCGAAGACTAAAAGGTAAAAGAATGCTGAACTAATATGAATTTTTGCAGTTTTTTGCAGAACCAATAGGAGATGGGCAGAAATGCCATAGTGAGAAGTCAAAAAGAAGTCGGTTTCCAGCTCGGCAATGGCGTTTAGCCTTTGGCAAATCTTCGAGAATAACATAGCAGTCTGCAAGAGTATGATGAATACTGGCCGTATAACTCAGAGTAAGAAGTTTTCGGGTAACTAAATGGGCTCCATTATGAGGAAATCCGTTTTGTTTAGCAAGATGTAAACTTCGTTCGAACATTCTTGCCGCTTCAGGGATTTTTCCGAGTTGTTTAAGAACATGCCCTTGCATTGAAAGCAGAAGTGGGTCAACGAAAGAATGGGGATTA
>JAJYAS010000615.1 GCA_021779415.1 Bacillota bacterium | reverse complement strand
GTTCGGACCAGAGCCGCAGAGTATAGCAGCGATTGTTTTTGATTCCATTAAGTATCGTCGCATGGCCCATAGTGCTGAGGATATCACTTCGATGATCTTAGAAGAAATGGGTTTGAAGAAACCTGAAGTGCATAGTGACATTAAACATGGTTTTGTCTTGGAACTGCCGGAAAAGCCGGATATTGATCTAGACTTGGTAGAGCAACGTGTCTTGGATTTAATCAATGCAGATCTGCCTATTTGTTTTGCCAATGACAATCACATTCGAGTGGGGGAAATACTTTATCCATGCACGGGTCCTCGAATTCATATTAGGCGATCCGCCGAGATTAAAGGGTTCCACTTGCTCAAGGAATTCAGGTTTGATCCGATTGCCCAGCTTTATACGATTGCTGGTATTGTAGGCGAAGAACTATCGCCGACCCGGTCGGTCGATTTGTTTGGAGGGTGTAATCGCAATATTTAGCAGCTTCACGAGTTGGGTTCCCTTCTCCTGGCGTTTCGCTTTTGATTCTGATAAACTAAAAACGATAAATGTTAAAAATTGACTCACATGAGGAAAGGCTAGGTTATCAATATGCAACGTTCAAATGGTCGGGCTTATGATGAATTACGAGCTGTGAAGATATCACGACAGTTTACAAACATACCTGAGGGTTCAGTTCTGATCGAGATTGGAGATACTCGGGTTTTATGTACAGCGAGCGTCGAAGAAAAAGTGCCTTACTTTCAAAAAGGGTCAGGAAAGGGTTGGGTTACGGCCGAGTACGCCATGATTCCGCGGGCAACTCAAACTCGGACTCAACGTGAGGCAAGCAAAGGGAAGCTGACGGGTCGAACGATGGAAATTCAACGTTTAATTGGTCGGGCTCTTCGGTCAGTGGTAGATTTGAAAAAGCTTGGCGAACGTACTATTTGGCTGGACTGTGATGTGCTCCAAGCGGACGGCGGAACCCGAACGGCAGCTATTACGGGTGCCTACGTAGCCCTAGTTGATGCAATTCAGTATTTAATGGAGAAGAAACTGATTAGAACGAACCCGCTTCTAGATACTTTGGCAGCGATTTCTGTGGGAAAGGTCCAGGGGCACGCGGTTTTAGATTTAGCTTATGATGAAGATTCCCAAGCGGAAGTTGACATGAATGTTGTGATGACGGGCGCAGGAAAGTATGTCGAAATTCAAGGGACAGCAGAAGATACCCCCTTTGATAGAGCAGATTTAGATACCTTTTTACAACTTGCGGAAAAGGGTATTCGATCTCTGATGGATGTCCAAAAGTCGGCGGTGGAAACGACCGCATGAAGATTATATTAGCGACTCAGAACCAAGGGAAAATTAAAGAACTCCAAGAACTGCTGGCGGATGAAACGATTGACATTCTTTCCTTACAAGATATTGAGAGCTGGGAAGATGTGGAAGAAAATGGTGTGACCTTTGCGGACAATGCCGCTCTGAAGGCCAGGGCTGCTGTTAAGAAAACAGGGTTGATTGCCCTAGCGGACGATTCTGGTTTAGAAGTTGATGCTTTAAATAATGCACCTGGGGTCTATTCGGCGCGTTTTGCTGGAGAGCCAAAAGACGATGAACGCAACAATGACAAACTTCTTCAAGAATTAGAATCCATCCCAGATGGCAGTCGAACGGCTCGCTTTCGTTGTGCTTTGGTGGTAGTCACTCCTGAGGGGGAAGAATTTCTAACTGAGGGTAGTGTCGAGGGACAAATTTTAAGGCAACGTCGCGGTCAGAAGGGATTTGGCTATGACCCGCTCTTTTACGTTCCAGAGTATGCACGAACCATGGCAGAACTAACTTTGACGGAGAAGAACAAATTGAGTCATCGAGCCCAAGCGTTTCGTAAGGTGATCCCAATACTTCAAGCACTTAAGGGGCATACTAGAAGCTAGATGGAAAAAATGGGGATTAAAAAAATATTTAAAATTGATTTTCTCTCCTTGACGAATAGCTGAAGATGAGCTATACTGACTAAGTCACCAAATCGGGGTATAGCGCAGCTTGGTAGCGCGCCTGCCTTGGGAGCAGGAGGCCGGGGGTTCGAATCCCTCTGCCCCGACCATTTTATTGAAGTACGAAGTTCGATGTCCGAAGTTCGTATTTGCAGTTAATGCTAATGTGCAAGGTCCGTAGTCGGTATGGCAACGTATTTTGCCTTGGTAGGGCTGCAATTGTAAACCTGGGAGTTTGAGTTGGCCCATTAAGATGCGCCTGTAGCTCAGTTGGATAGAGCATCTGCCTTCTAAGCAGGTTGTCGGGGGTTCGAATCTCTCCAGGCGCACCAAAATTTCATTTCTTATGGTGGGTGTGGCGAAGTGGTTAACGCACCGGGTTGTGGTTCCGGCATTCGTGGGTTCAAGCCCCATCACCCACCCCATAACGTAAAAGTAACACCGAGAATTAATTCTTGGTGTTTTTGTTTAATATGTACGATTTAAATATTGTTAGAATACAAAATACCAAGAATTTATTTAATTCTTGGTATTTTATTTTTATAGACCCCCTTAAATCAGCTCTTTGTCGCCGTAATATAGTTATGTAAGGTCGATGCAGATGGGTAGTAAACCCAAACATAATTCCAAACTCTGTAAAACATACAATTTTAAGACAATGTTACTATTAAACCACTACAGTTAAGGAAAGAGAAAAGGGGAAAGTAAATGAAATCGATGAAAAAACAACTTGCAGTTGCCGTAACGGTAGCACTACTAACACTCCCACTAAGTACATCCATAGTTTTCGCTGAAACTACTTCGACAACAGCCACAGGTACAACAGCCACAGACACGACAGCCACAGGTACAACGACCACAGGTACAACAGCCACAGACACGACAGCCACAGGTACAACGACCACAGGTACAACAGCCACAGACACGACAGCCACAGGTACAACGACCACAGGTACAACAGCCACAGACACGACAACCACAGGTACAACAGCCACAGACACAGTTACCGGTGCCGATGGGAGTGAAGTTACTCCTTCCAATTGGTTAACCACTTTAATTGCTAAAATTCAAATTGCTCTGTCGTTTGATCCCGTGCGCAAGGGGGAGTTGAGTGAAAGACTAGCACTCGCAAAATTAGCTCAAGCGAAGAAATTAATGGCAGAAGGAAAGACTGAAGATTCTCAGATCGCGTTAGGTGAATACGCCGATAAAATCACCAAGGCTCAGGAATTCCTTGAACTAGTCAAAGAACCAGATTCTGAACAAGCCAAAAAGCTTGCCCTCGCTCTTACAAATGTTAATTCAAACAATATTAATGTTTTAAGCAATTTATTAGATAAGCTCCCACCGCAAGCTGCGCAAAAATTAGCGCTTAATGTGGTGCGATCTATGGAAAAAGCTGTTAAGAAGCTTGA
>JAJYAS010000614.1 GCA_021779415.1 Bacillota bacterium | reverse complement strand
AAGAATGGCGGCGGCAAGAAGGTCATTTGCGATAGTATAGCTTGCAAAACTGATGGCTTCGGCAACGTTTTTCTGAGCTTGTCTTGAAGCTTGACGATTTGAACCGATCTGTTCAGTTCTCTTAGCGATTTTATCCATCATATGAACTGCTTCAACTGGAAAAAGTCCTGCTGCTGTTTCGCCAGACAACATAATGGCATCAGTACCATCTAGAATCGCATTAGCTACATCGCTAGCCTCAGCCCTCGTCGGCCTCGGTTGACGAATCATCGAGTCTAACATCTGTGTTGCCACAATAACGGGTTTGCCAAGCAAATTACACTTACGGATCATTTCTTTCTGTCGAATAGGAACTTCTTCAACCGGAATTTCAACCCCAAGATCTCCGCGTGCAACCATGAGCCCATCAGCAACTTCAAGGATTGCATCTAGATTATTGATCCCCTCTTGACTTTCAATCTTAGCAATGATGTGAACATTGGCGTTCATTTCCTCAACGATCCTGCGGACATCTAAAATATTTACTGCTTTCCGTGTAAAGGAGGCCGCTATAAAATCAATCCCTTGGGAGATTCCAAAGCGTATATCTTCAATATCTCTTTCTGTTACTGCAGGCAAATCAATGAGTGCACCTGGAGCATTTACACCTTTTTGGGATTTCAAAATTCCGCCATTTCGAACGATGGTTCGAATAATTCCCTGTTCAGTCGATGTGACTTCCAAATCGAGTTGTCCATCATCTATGAGAATATGAGTGCCTTGGCTAATTTTCTTCCACAAATCGGTATAAGTAATTCCAACACGATGCTGATCCCCTTGACTGAGGTCAGTATCCAGAGAAAATTCTGTTCCGTTTTCAAGCGTAATACCACCCTCAGGAACTTTGCCCGTGCGTACTTCCGGCCCTTTGGTGTCGAGAAGAATGCCGAGATGCTTTCCGAATTTAGCAGCTTCTTGTTTCAAAATCGCGATTCTACGGCCATGTTCCTCATGGGTTCCGTGTGAAAAGTTCAGACGTGCAACATCCATTCCAGCGTCTAAAAGAGCATGAACCTTTTCGCTAGACTCACTTGCCGGACCAATTGTACAGACAATTTTAGTTCTCCTCATGGTGCATTACCTCCAAGCCTACAAGCCTTTATTTACAATAAGCTTCACTAAATCGACAATGCGATTTGAGTAGCCAGTTTCATTATCATACCAAGCTAACACCTTAACCATGCGATCGCCCATCATCATCGTTGATAATCCATCAACGATTGAACTGGCAGGATTACCATTAAAATCAATAGAAACTAGCGGTAATTCGCAAAATTCCAGGATTCCTTTTAAAGGACCTACTGCGGCTTGACGTAAAGCAGCATTGACTTCTTCTTTGGTTGTTGGCTTAGACAAGTTTGCAACGAAGTCAACTAAGGAAACATTAGGGGTTGGAACTCGAACGGCCAATCCATTCATTTTACCTTCCAATTCAGGGAGGACAAGAGTAACTGCTTTAGCTGCACCAGTGGTCGTTGGTATCATGGATTGGTATGCAGCTCTGGACCGGCGCCAATCTGAATGTTCAAGGTCCAAAATACGTTGGTCATTGGTGACTGAGTGAGTGGTTGTCATCATCCCTTGTTCAATTCCAAAAGAATCAAGCAAGACTTTGGCAACGGGTGCAAGGCAGTTTGTAGTACAGGAGGCATTCGAAATTATATGGTGCATCTTTGGATCATATTTGCTTTCATTGACTCCTAGGACAATTGTTATATCTTCGTTTTTGGCAGGAGCGGATATAATAACCTTTTTGGCACCAGCCGTAAGATGTTGAGCAGCAGCCTCACGTTTTGTAAAACGTCCGGTTGATTCGATTACGATATCGACGCCAAGTTTACTCCAAGGTAAATCTTGGGGATTTCTTTCTGCTAAAATTTCGATGCGTTTACCATCAATGATCATTGTCCGTCCATCGATTTCTACTGAATTCGGAAGAATTCCATGAACTGAATCGTATTTGAACAAATGGGCTAGTAAATCCGGACTTCCTAAATCATTAATGGCTACCACTTCAAAAGGAACAGATTGTTTTAGTGCTGCCCGCAGTGTAAGTCGACCAATTCTACCGAAACCATTAATAGCTACTTTTAAACTCATTATTATGACCTCCTCATATAATCCGGCTTATAATATCCGGTTATGCATTAAATGCTTACTATAAACACTATTCTGTGCAAATAAACAAAATCCTGCTTTGAAAATGTTTAGATACACAAAAATATTGTTTAATATAAGATATGGTTCCCTAAATTAGAATAAAACTTGCAAAGCGATTGCTCTGCAAGTTTTGAAAAAAGCTATTCTGTTTTAGGTTGTAAGTTTAGGCGTTGAACACGTTCGCTCAACAGCAATCGCCGGTTTTTCCTCGTAGGTAAAGATCTTTTCCAGCACGGATTTCAATTTCTCATCAATTCCCAAAAAGTTCATCGCAGGGACATAATAAGTTTCTAATAAATCATGTGTTGCTTTTGCGTTTTTGGAATGCCCTAAAGCTCGTGCCAAATGTTGGTTTACTCGAATTTGACAATCTGTAATCTCGATTCCACAATCCTTGGCAAGTAGATCCATATTTAGGCTCTGATCGAAATCTAAGATATTAATAACCCCTTTAAAATTGGGAGAATAAATATAGGGCTCAGAGTTTGAAACTAAGGCAATTCCGAGATCCGGTAGGATAATTAGATCCAGTTGTTGGGGATCCAGCGTATTGTGATAGTATTCAACCTCTAAACCAAACATTTTTGCTCGTTCCGCAATTTTAGAAAGGAACGTGGACTTTCCAGTGCCTGGTTGCCCTATTAATGTGTAGAGAATATCAGTGTCCTTTAATAACGTGTCTATATACTCAGTTTTTCCTTGTGGAGTGTGAGCCCATGCAAATAAGTGTCGCTCATTTCCGGCATCTTTAGGAGTGATTTTAAAGATCTCTCGTTCAACTTTTAAGGTCATCTGATTAATTTGACTCCAATTCTGATACGTAGATGTATAGTATTTCCATTCATCTAAAGCAATTTTGGCCTCTTTTAAGGCAAAGTAAGCTCTTTGGAAATAGCTAGATACCTTTGTGTTGCAGGCTTTGATTTCTTCTCTAGACTGTTTCATGATATCGGGATTCCAATAATCCCCAAGGTTAATGATTTCATCAACGGCTCCTGGGTTTTTAGGATCAACAATATGAGGTGCGGTACCGTCTAATAGTGCAATTTTAAGTTTGGGCACAACAATTCCATCAATTGAGCCGTTATCAGAAGAACAGCAGTGGTATTCAATGTCATAACCATTCTCTACCATAGATTTACCGACTTTTTTCATAAAGGATGATTTGCCTACTCCCGGTCCCCCT
>JAJYAS010000613.1 GCA_021779415.1 Bacillota bacterium | reverse complement strand
TCGGGCAACATATGTGGTTGGGGGCTGGCGGCGAATCGTTGGTCGCGATGCCGATGATTGGGTTCGGCGTATATGATCACGCCACGACGCTATTGCGGGTCAACAATCCGGTTTATCCCCAGCTTTAAAACTCCCATCAGGTCCGCAAATTGGAACTAATAATTTTACTTTCATGAGGTGCCTCCTTATGAACTAGCTAGTACGCCAGCTCCCTCAAGAGCTAAAAGTACCGAGTTAAATTTCGCTACCAAAGCCGCATATTCCGCTTGCGTCGGATTGGCGCCCGCGGCTCCTGTCGCATTGGCGATATGAGCCGCTTGGGTTCCGTTTGCAAGTATTTTGCCGCCGGTCTCGATGTCGATCGATCCACCAGTTTCAACGGAAAGAACGTCAGGGTTTTGCTTTTTGTTTACCTTTGCGTTATATCCAGGCAAATTAATCACTCCAATCTCAAAGAATAGCCCGGCATTACACCGGGCACCTAGTTAGTTTACAGATAATCCAACGGCAACAACATCTGCTGGCTGGATTGTCGGAATGTTTCGAGCGTTATACCGAATCGCCACAATGGATTCTACCGGAATATTCGCCGTAGCCCTTACGAGATCTGCGCGGACGTAGCGTTTGCCAGGACGGACAACGTCGAGGATTACGACTTTATTGTCGGCGCTTGTAGCCGTGGCTGTGAATGTGGCTGTCGTGGTCTTATATGCTCCATCGCCAAGTGCGGCCGCATCTCCACAATAAGCCTTTAGAGTACCGACTGCAGTATCTGCAACATCTCCGGTGGTAGCAATAAAGCACACGCTATCATAGTTTTGTAGGTCGATAATATCACTGTTTAGTGTATCACCTGTCCCCGCTGCAGTGTTGTTAAGCACCTTATCGAAGGCGCATCCGTTGAGTAATGATTGAATCATTTGTATTCCCTCCAATTATAAATTTGATAGGCGGCGCCAAGGCCGCCGCTGATTAACCTAATTTGACGCGCGCAAATGCTTCTTCAAGTACCGGCATTCCGTCGGTTTCGTGTCTTCCGATGTAGAATATTTGATTTGTGAGCGCGTACAGTTCCATCAAAGCCTGTATTTCAAGATTTAGGCTGTCACAAATCCAATAACCCTCTTTGAAATTTCCAAGAATGCCAGCATAAAGCCCGGTCGTAAATGTGTTGGGAGCATATTCGGACATTTTCACCGGATAGCTGAGTAACATGTCCGGGGTTCCAAGGGTAACGGACTGCTGCCAAATGTACTGCCCGTCGCCGTCCTTAATTTTTGCAAGCTGCTTGACTCCATCCCTGTGGAAAAGCCAGTTTAATCCACTTTGATACTGCTGTTTGATGCTGAATTTTGCTTCAATCAATCCATCAAACATTATTGAGGTAGCCGTGTTTCCGGTAGAAACATCTCTAGCTGTACTAATCCCTTCAGCCGAAGCAGTAAACACTCCTAATGGTTTTCCCGCTCCATCTCCCGTTAAATATGCTTGTTCTTCGTTTGTGGCTTGGTTATAAGCCATTTCGCCTCGCAAATAACCATCTGTATTGATTGCGGCATTACGGATTAGGGTTTTAGATACCAAAATACCACCAGTAGCAGGAATCGGCTTGAATTCCCTTTTCCCAAATGCAAGCGCGGTATCTGGAGTCGGGGCCTTAATTTCTGTCCCCCAAGCAAAAGTGCTCATCCTTGAAGTCCTCTTAGGGTATCCCAAAGATTGAGCTCCAGAAAGCGTAGGAAGTACGTTGGAGATTTGACGCATAAACGTTAAATCATTCTTATTTTGGATAAGTTGGGCAACAAACTGCTGAGGCGCAACTAAGTATCCCGCCTGTGTTGGGTTGTCCTGCTGAAGTGCACGAAATTCAGCCATGGCTTGAGAGGTACCTTCGCGCAGATAATGATTAAATGCCGATCTGACTTCTTGATCGGCATCTGTTTCTCGTTTTTCTTCTTGCTTTTGGTTCTCGCCGATAACCCTTTCTCTTTCGAGCTGACGTTCTTCTTTGGTGATGTCACCATTCAGTGCGTCGAAACGAGTTTCCATTCGGGTAAGTTCATCTCTTTTTTCTTGAGGAATTTCTTTCCCCTCGTGCTCGTCCATTAGTGAGCGAATATCTATAACGAGATTAGCTCTTTCTTGTTTTAATTCAATAATTTTCTTTCCATCCATTGCCATTTTATTTTTCCCCCTCATATATTCTATAAATTTTGTTCCTGAGATTATTGAAATCCTTTCGTTGCTCTTCAAGTGCATTTGGATTAGACTCGCTACCAGTAACAGGCTCCGGCGTTTTTGCCGCCCTGTATTCCTTGTACGCCTCATCTATACTCCTAGCGCTTGCCGTGGTCTGCTCGTAAGCTGGCCACGCTGTAAGAGAAATTTCAGGAAGATTAGCTTTTACGACGGTTCTGATAACGTTGTTCTCATCAGCTTCATTCCAATCATCCAAGGTAGCCTTGAAGCCGACCGAAATATACTCTTTATTGCCTGATCTTACGTCCTCATAAGCATCACTCCCTATGGTCGTAGGCGGTATCGCCAGGCTGTATTTTAAGCCTGTTGTATCAGACGTTAATGTCAGAGTACCTTTGTTAGATCTACCTAAGACTTTCCCAGTATCGTGGTCAACTAGAAATTTCGTATCCAGGCCAGCGTTTAAGTAATCGTTAAAGGCTCCGTCTTGAAACTTTTCACGAAATTTATAGTAGTATCCAAGTACAGAAGATAGCTCCTCCCACTTGATTGCATAGCCTTCGATATATTTCTTACCATCCTCGGTTACGCGAATTTCAAATCCACCTATAGATCTGTACTCAATTGTTTTATGTTCCTCCGGCATCTTTCCCAGCTCCTTTCTGCATTGCTTTTGGTAGATTGTTCTTTGCGACTGTTAGCGGGATCATATTCCCGTTTACTAATCGCAAGTTTCCACCTTCTTCCTCGGACATCAAGTTTTTATCCTCAAGATCAAGGATGTCGTTGGCACTAAACACACCATTTTGCCGCATTGAGCTGTAATACTCTGTCCTTGTCTTGGTATCACCTTTGAGCAGCTTGTTGGTGTTGAATTTGGCATAGTGTTTTTTCTGCTCGTTTGTGGTTAGTGCATCTTTATAGATGGTCTGCTCTAGGCGCTCGGCCATCGGATCGATTGTTTCCTGCACGTACTCGATGTTTAAATGCTCGATGTTATTAAACGTTGCACGGTCAAGTTCAAAAACCTTATGAGGCGTTACCCCCATGATCCTGCAGACCTCTATGATGGCAAACTTGCGCGATTCCAATGCTTGGGCCTCTTCAGGATTACTATCAAACTTAGTTAGCTTGAAGCCACCCTCAAGGACAGCCCATTTATGCTGATTTACAACTCCTGAATAGGCCT
>JAJYAS010000612.1 GCA_021779415.1 Bacillota bacterium | reverse complement strand
ATTTAATGGTTTTGGAGGGGATGGCTATTCCGACTTCTTCTCGACCCTCTTTGGAGGGGGTGGAGGGCAAGGGCATGGGTTTAGAAGAGGCCCTGCTGGAGGACGTGCCCGCACGGGACAAGATCTTGAAGTGGAAGTTCAGTTGGCCCTCGAAGAAGCTTATCATGGAACGACACGTGTCGTGCGTACCGGGGAAAAACAAATCGAGGCTAAAATTCCTAAAGGAGTGCGAACAGGTTCGAAGGTACGACTAGCTGGTCAAGGCAGTCCTGGGATAGCAGGCGGTCCGGCGGGGAACCTCTATTTAAACATTACAGTAAGCCCACAAACCCAATTTGCTCGCGATGGGGATAACTTGAAGGTCGATCTCCCTGTGGACTTCTACAAGGCAGTTTTAGGTGGAGATGTAAGTATCCGTACGTTTGGTGGAGAAGTCCGTCTTAAAATTCCCGCGCTCTCTCAGAGTGGGAAAAAGTTTCGCTTAAAAGGTAAAGGGATGCCAAATTTAGAACACCCGAACCAATATGGGGATCTCTTTGCCGAATTATCGATCGTTCTTCCAGAAGATATGAGTCCCCAAGAAGTTACCGCCCTAAGCGACCTGGCGGATAAACGAAAGGACGTTATTAAATAGACTACTTGTGGATCACTACGACTAAACCAAACTTTAAAAGGAGTGAAAGATTATGTCTTTTGATACCAACCGTTTTACCCAGAAATCTCAGGAAGCAATCACAAATGCCCAAAATAGTGCGGAACGTAACGGGAACAGTCAGGTAGAGCCTGAACATCTTTTGCTCGCCCTTTTGGAGCAAGGGGATGGTGTCGTTCCTCAAGTACTGACTAAATTAGATATGGCTGTTGGCGTACTCATCAAAACGATTCGGCAAGAGATTAATCGTTTACCCCGCATTAGCGGCGGAAACGTGCAACTAGGCATTTCCCCCCGCTTACGTACGGTATTAGTAGCAGCTCACGATGAGATGGCCCCCTTCGGCGATGAGTACGTTAGCACGGAACACTTACTGTTGGCTATTTTCGGAAAGGGCGGGGGGACTGCCGAACAGATTCTCAAACAAGCTGGACTGACTCGAGAAAAATTACTTCAGGCTTTACGAGAAGTTCGAGGAACCCAACGTGTTACGGGCCCAAATCCTGAAGGCACCTATGCAGCCCTCGAACAATATGGGCTAAACCTTGTGGAGCAAGCTCGGCGAGGACGGCTTGACCCAGTCATTGGTCGTGACGAGGAAATTCGACGAGTCATTCAGACCTTATCCCGTCGTACAAAAAACAATCCAGTGCTGATTGGAGAGCCAGGGGTCGGCAAAACGGCGATTGTTGAAGGGTTAGCTCAAAGAATTGTGCGAGGGGATGTTCCAGAAGCGATCAAGGATAAACAAGTCATATCTTTGGACTTGGGAACTTTAATCGCCGGGGCTAAGTATCGAGGGGAATTCGAAGAACGCTTGAAAGCGGTGCTAAAAGAAATTCAAGACCGCAGTGACGTGATCTTGTTCATCGACGAATTGCATACCGTCGTAGGAGCGGGGGCAGCTGAAGGAGCAATGGATGCTAGTAATATGCTAAAACCAATGCTAGCCCGCGGAGAACTAAGCATGCTTGGAGCGACGACCCTGGCTGAATATCGCAAGCATATCGAGAAAGATGCCGCACTTGAACGACGCTTCCAACCGATCATGGTAGAGGCACCCAGTGTGGAGGACACTATCTCAATCCTCCGCGGTCTTAAAGAACGCTATGAAACTCACCATGGTGTTCGAATTACAGACGGAGCAATCATTGCTGCTGCTGTGCTCTCAGATCGCTATATTAGTGACCGTTTCCTTCCAGATAAAGCGATTGACCTGATTGATGAAGCTGGAGCACGGATGCGCATGGAAATTACCAGCGATCCCTATGAATTGGATCAGATCAAACGCCGAATGATGCAACTAGAAATCGAGCGAGAGGCTCTAAAGAAGGAAAAAGATGAAGCCAGTAAGGAACGTTTAGGCAAGATTGAAGAAGAGTTGGCCAACCACCAAGAAGAACGTTCAGGAATGGAAACTCAATTACAAGGTGAACGTGAAATTCTTGTACGAATTCAACAACTTAAAGAGGAAGTAGACCGTTCACGGACCTTAATGGAACAGGCCCAACAGCAATTGGACTATAATAAGGCTGCAGAACTCCAGTACGGCATAATTCCAAAGCTGGAAAAGGAACTTCAAGCGACGGAGCAAAAACTTCAAGACAAGAAAAACACTTTGTTAAAACAAGAAGTGGTAGAGCAAGACATCGCAGAAATCGTGGCAACATGGACCCATGTTCCAGTCTCTAAGCTATTGGAAAGCGAAATGGAAAAACTGGTTAATATGGAAGATCGCATTCATCAACGGGTCATCGGCCAAGAAGATGCTGTTCGCGCTGTAGCGGATGCTGTACGTCGTGCCCGTGCCGGGTTACAAGACCCGAATCGGCCTTTGGGATCTTTCCTCTTCTTAGGTCCGACTGGCGTCGGCAAAACCGAGTTGGCTAGGGCATTGGCGGAATTCCTCTTTGATGATGAGCAGGCTATGATCCGAATTGATATGTCTGAGTATATGGAAAAACACACCGTGGCAAGACTCATTGGGGCCCCTCCAGGATATGTGGGATATGAAGAAGGAGGACAACTAACAGAAGCCGTTCGTCGTAGACCGTACAGTGTTATCCTTTTTGATGAGATAGAGAAAGCGCATAGTGATGTTACAAATGTTCTTTTGCAACTCTTAGATGACGGGCGTTTAACAGATGGTCAAGGGCGTATGGTTAACTTTAAAAATACTGTGGTTATTTTGACCAGCAATATTGCCAGTCCATCTATTCAAGAACTGGCCCGACGTAGCGCCACCCAAGATGAAGTGCGTTCTGCCATTCAAGAGGAGCTGAGGCATCACTTCCGTCCGGAATTCCTTAATCGCCTTGATGAAGTTATTGTTTTCCATCCTTTAGGACTTGAGCATATCGGGCGAATCGTGGAAATTCAACTGGGGCTATTGCGTAAACGCTTGAGCGAACGCAAAATCACACTTGAATTGACGGTGAGAGCTCATGAACAACTTGCTACTGAGGGGTATGATCCTGTCTATGGTGCTAGACCCCTAAAACGTGTGATCCAGCAACGTCTACAAAATCCAGTGGCCCTTAAACTTCTGCAAGGAGAATTTAAGGAAGGGCAACAAATCCTTGTGGATGTGGACGCTGAGGGGAACTTTGAGATTCGATAGAGATTTCATGGGACTTCACATGAAGAAAAGAGAGCCGGTGGGATACCGTCTCTCTTTTCTGTTTTAAAACTTGTCTTATATTCATGGCTAAATGTATAATATAGACGCAATGTTATATA